>NZ_SOPU01000018.1:458911-556412 GCF_004402115.1 Pseudomonas sp. F01002
GTTCGGCGGCGAAGCCGTCGCAAATCCTGCAACCGCGCTCTTTCAGGCAAACCGCGGTGTCTGATTTACGACTGCTTCGCCGCCGAACGCTGCCTCGCGGTGCTCGTCAGCTGCTACAAGGGATCGCATTTCATCTCACAGACGCCAGAAAGGCTTGAGCCCCTCCTCCCTCGCCTGCGCCCGACTCAACCCAACGTCCTTAAGCTGCTNCGCCTTGCGCGTGTGCAGACGATGCCAGAACAGGCCCCAGCGACTCAGGCCGGACGGTGCGTTGCGCATGACCGCCTCGCGTGCGCCGTTGTTTTGCCCTGCCGCCAGTTCCTGACTGTGTAACGTCAGCCGCACATCGCTCAAGCCGTTCATTTTGATTGCTCCTGTTTACTTGGGTAGCCAGAGCTTTCATGATGCGTCGACGGCAAAAAGCATTACAGATTCAACGAGACTGTATTAACTCCATACAGATTTTGCATTTCAGCGTCTGAATCCAATATTTTCGACCCATCTGTACTGGTTAACCGAACCACCCACACCGAGACTGCGCCATGACCCTTTACGTCAACCTCGCCGAACTACTCGGCACGCGGATCGAACAGGGCTTCTATCGCCCCGGCGACCGGCTGCCGTCGGTGCGGGCGTTAAGTGTTGAACACGGCGTCAGCCTGAGCACAGTGCAGCAGGCCTATCGCGTGCTGGAAGACAGCGGATTGGCGACACCGAAACCCAAATCCGGCTACTTCGTTCCGGTGGGTCGCGAGCTGCCGGAGCTGCCGGCCATTGGTCGCCCGGCCCAGCGTCCGGTGGATATTTCCCAGTGGGATCAGGTGCTGGAGTTGATTCGCGCCGTGCCACGCAAGGACGTCGTGCAACTGGGTCGCGGCATGCCGGACATCACCACGCCGACCATGAAACCGCTGCTGCGCAACCTGGCGCGGATCAGCCGTCGGCAGGACATGCCCGGCCTGTATTACGACAACATCTACGGCACCCTCGAACTGCGCGAACAGATCGCCCGTCTGATGCTGGATTCCGGTTGCCAATTGACGGCCCACGACCTGGTGATCACTACCGGTTGCCACGAAGCGCTGTCCACCAGCATCCGCTCCATCTGCGAACCGGGCGACATTGTCGCTGTGGATTCGCCAAGCTTTCACGGCGCCATGCAGACACTCAAGGGCCTGGGCATGAAAGCCCTGGAAATCCCCACCGACCCGCTCACCGGGATCAGTCTCGATGCGCTGGAACTGGCCTTGGAACAATGGCCGATCAAAGCCATACAGTTGACGCCCAACTGCAACAATCCGCTGGGCTACATCATGCCGGAGTCGCGAAAACGCGCGTTGTTGACACTCGCACAGCGCTTCGACGTGGCGATCATCGAGGATGATGTGTATGGCGAACTGGCCTACACCTACCCGCGCCCGCGCACGATCAAATCCTTCGACGAAGACGGTCGGGTCCTACTGTGCAGTTCCTTTTCCAAGACCCTGGCGCCGGGGCTGCGTATCGGTTGGGTGGCGCCGGGGCGTTATCTGGAACGGGTGCTGCACATGAAATACATCAGCACCGGCTCCACGGCGCCGCAGCCGCAGATTGCCATCGCCGAATTCCTCAAGGCGGGGCACTTCGAGCCGCATTTGCGACGGATGCGTACGCAATACCAGCGCAATCGCGACTTGATGATCGATTGGGTCACCCGCTATTTCCCGGTCGGCACCCGCGCCAGTCGTCCACAAGGCAGCTTCATGTTGTGGGTTGAGCTACCGGAAGGCTTCGACACTCTGAAACTGAATCGTGCGCTGCATGATCAAGGCGTACAAATTGCCGTCGGCAGTATCTTTTCCGCCTCCGGCAAATACCGCAATTGCCTGCGGATGAACTACGCTGCCAAGCCAACACCGCAGATCGAAGACGCGGTGCGCAAGGTCGGTGCCGCAGCGATCAGACTCCTGGCAGAGGTTGATCACTGACAGGCTATGCCTTGGCGCGATTACTCCAGCTCAATGCGGATTCGACTTTCGAGGGTTTTAATATCACGCACCCGGGTCGCCTCCTCATTGATCCGGGCGTCGAGTTCCAACTCCAGATCCCAACGTGTGCCCAGCGCAGCGGCCCCGTTATGCCACGGCATGATCCGCTCACCCGGACGCAATAGACCCGAATCAACGGGGCTCTCCTCGCCTTCTCGCCGCCACGCAATTGCAGCACCATCCAGCCGGGCAGACAGTACGCGGACCTGCAACACTCCATCGCCAAACGGGTAGTGCTGCGTATCCACCATTGCGCCGTCCAGCCAGATACTCATCGGCGTTGGCGCATCACATTGCACCTGCAGCCGGGTGTGTCGCTTGCCCAGGTTCAACGGCTCCCCGGCTGGCGAACGCCCGAGTAACTCCCCGCGAGTGGCCGAGCCAAAATCGATCGAGGACGGCGCAAGGGTTAACGTGCAGCGCTGCGCAGCCATCGCAGGAGTAGCGCAAACAGGCAGAAAAACACTGAAAAGCAAGCGGACGAATATTGCTCGCAGCGTGCGAGGAGCAAACGAAATATCAGGTGGATTTTTCATCGGTAGCCCTTGATCAAAATGAATACTTCAAGCCTCCTCGCAGACGCTTTCGGCGGTCTCGAACAACACCGAAGACTCAGACTTTTGAGCGAGGCTGACATTGAGCCTGCACGATGCCCCGTCCGGCAGCGTCAACCGCAGCTGCATCTCGGGACGGGCGTCGATAAGAAAGATTTTCCCTGTGTCGACGACCGTCGTCAGGTAGCGCTGATCGTCGTCATAAACGCCCACGCCTTGAGTCACCGGCCGACCATCCGCCCGGCGCGCCATTAACAATACGCGGCGGGCGCTGATGACCGAAAAGTCGAACGCCTGAACCGAGCCGCGCCCGGCCTCGACTTCCTGATAGCCATTGAGCACATCGATGCTGCGCGGCAGGCTGGCGGTATCGATCTCGATCCGGCCCGTGCGATAGGCCGGCAGACTGGCCGCGACCGCACGACCGGCACTGTCAGTCCACACCGGCCCCTGCGGCGTGCGCAGTTTGATGCCGGCATCTTCACCAATCTTCACCAGCCCGAACGTGTCGCGCAACGGATAGGGCGACGGTGTGATGCCATTGGAGTGAATGGCCAAACCACCGCGCATGGCCGCGTCATAACCCGTCGCTCCGGCACCGCTATGGGAATAGCCGAGGTCGACGCTGGTATAGCGCGGCAACAGACTGAGGCGTCCATTCATATCGGATTGTCCTGCTGCCGCTCGATCGACACCGATGGTGTAGCCCAGCGTGTCATCGACCTGTTCGCTCAATTGCGCCCCCGTGCGCAGCCCATTTACCCGGTCGTGGCGGGCGTAATGACTGAGGCTACGTCGCGGGCCCAAGGTAAAACTCAGTGAAGCGAACGCCGCGGTTCCGGGACTGTGTTGCACCGACGCACCTAAACTTTTTTCCAGTCTCAGCGAAAAGTGAGTGTCCTTGAAGGCGCTGGACGACCAGGAAAGTCCCAAACGAGATTGCGCTCGCCCGTTGACCGTGGCGTTGCGCGAGACCACGGCACCCAACGTCCCCAGCTTATCCAGCGAACCGTTCACCGACGCGCTCAACTGCTGGCTGGCACGTGATTCGGGGGCTTTGCGTTTTTCGTTCCAGGCCGTATCGGTCAGCGTCCGGAAGCCCTCGGTCTGCTGCGAAGCAGTAAGGCCGGCGGACAAGCGGCGGTTGATGGCTGTGCTAATTGAGGCTTGAAGTTGTGAGCCACGCAATTGCACCGCAGCAGTGCTGGAGAACACATGTTGAGCGCTGATCGTGGTGCGATCAGTCAGTGCCTGCTGGAGACCCCAGCCGACTGCCTGATACTGACCGGCCCCCATCAGAGCAGCACTCAAATGTGTGCTTGCACCCCACTGCCAGCTGCGGGTCGCGGCAGCAAACAAGGGTGTTTCACGATCATCGCTACCGAACCGGCGAACCTGACCTGCCGCCAAGGTGTAGCCGGTTGGTCCTGCGTTGCTGCCGCGGCGCAAGGTTGCCGACGGCACCGTAAATTGGTGCTGTGAACCACCGTCCTCGTGCACCGTCACGTCCAGATCGAGGTTGAGACTCAGCAGCGGTAAACCACTTAGGGTAAAAGGCCCACTCGGCACCAGGGTCGCGTAAATCACCACACCATTTTGTCGCACCTCGACGCGAGCGGGCGAGTACGCCACCCCTTCGACAACCGTGTTGCTGCCAATCCCCTCGTTGGTCAAGGTGCTGAGTGCGGTTTCCGGCAGTAACTGAACCCCGGTAAACGCGCCACCCGCCAGGAGCGGCGCTGCCAAGGTGAGTTGCCCGAACTGCATCCGGGTCTGTTGTTTTTCCCACGTGTGCTCGGCATACGCATACAGATGTTCGGCGCGCCTGACACCCTCGTACGCGCTATAGGATTGTCGGCTGCGTACAAGCCAGTCCCCGCCATTCAGACCGACCTCGGTGTTGAAGTTGCGGTACTGGCTGGACTGGCCATTGAATTCCCGGCTGACCAGCAATGCGTCGTAATTCAACAGTCCGGCGCTTCCGCCATTGGAGAAGCTGCGTTGCATCGGTACCGGCGATAGCAAGGCATGGGTTGGAACCCGCAAGGCCACTTCTTCCCTACCGGGGAGGAGACGCACCACGGCCTCGGGAAACGCTTGGGTAAAGGACAGGCATGCGCCAATGTCCTGAGCTTCCAGTGTGCGCTCGGGCGCGTGAATGCCTGCACTGGCCAGCAGCGAGGAGTCCACGCACAGCTCACCGTGTTCATTGAACGTTGCGTGGATGCGCCCCTCCGCCACGCCGTTAACCTCGAGGGTCACCCGCCGCAGGCCTTGCTCGAACCGGGGTGCCAGGCGGAAGTACTGCGCGAGTTGTGGATCGATCCCGCGCGCCTTGAGAACCTGGGCATCAAAGACAACGCCCTCATCAGCCACAACGTTGCCGAGCGTAGCCGCCATGAGAGTGATGCCAACCACACCTCTTATCCCTGCGGCTATCCATACGCAGGTGCCACGCATTACCTGGCGACCAAGGGCGCATCGTAGCTGCCCACTGCGAACCCGTAAGTGCTCGCAGGCGACAAGCGCACAGTCGCACCCACCACCACAACGCCCGTAAGTACCAGCTCCTCGCCGGGCAGCACGTAAGTACGCGGTAAATCCAGCGGTATGCCGAGAGGCATGATGCTGACCGACTTTGCCAGCCGGACTACATACGGACTGGCGTTTTTGACCTGAACCTTACCGCCCTGTAACGACCAGTTCAGACGCTTCCATGGCTCACGTTCGACCGGCAGATGGGCCGGGCGCAGGATCACTGGAATATTCTGGCGCACACCCAGTTTCACTTGAGCCTGCCCTCCGGTTTCGGCAGGCAGAATGCCCTCGAAGATGACGCGCTTCAGGCGTTCGGTTTCGAGGGGTTTGGCACTTTGTAGAATAAACCTGAGCTGCTGGGTTGCACCCGCCTCGACACGCGCCACCGGCTGGGTGACGACCAGCAGATGCTCACTGTCCTGGGGAATATCCTCAATCACGGTGTACAACAACGCAGGCTGGTCGTCAGTGTTCCGAACGTTGATTGTTGCTTCGCCGATGGCCTCATCCACCAGCAGCACCGGAACCTCCGGCACCATGCCAACGGCGAACGCGCTCGTACCGGAAACGGCCATACCGATCGCGATGAACGCGCCCAGCGCGACCTGCTTTTTTAATGAAAACATAATGATTTCCAGGCGCGCCAACGCAGCACCGCGAGGCAGCACGTGCGCTGAAGCGCAGCTTTTATCAAAGAGACCTGACGGTAGGCACACGTGATCCGGGACGACTGCGCGAGCAGTCGCCTTCGTGTCGCCAGATAGATACCAGGCATGCCCGGGAGCTTGGCCGTAGCCGTCCCGGGGGACTTGAGTTACAGGTAGTAAACGTCGAAGGTCACAAACCCATCGACCTTGTACTCATCGGTGGTGACCGGAAGATCCCTGGCCGGGCGAATTGCCGCTGCCACTTTCATGGGAAAGGAGTGGAAAGTGGCGGCAATCGGCCCTTTAACCTCGTCTTCGCCCCAGGAATAGCTGGTAGGCGCATTCGACACCATCAGGCTGCGCGGGGTACGCCAGTTAAGATTATCGGGGGTGCGAACCAGAAATCGCTGTGCTTGCTGATCTGCACTTGGGATGCCAACTCGCAAGCCGAAACCGCCAATCGCCACGCCGTTTACGGTACCTAGACCGTAATACAGATTTTCACCGGTAAAACCGGTAGGGCTAAAAACCAAACCTGGCGCCTTGGTATCGCCACGACCATCCGTCACGGCGAACTCCACGGCAGCGGGAGCGGTGCACGCGATTTTCAGCGTGATGTCCTTCTCGGGAAAATTGGTTTGAGCAACAACATTCAGTTCTTTTGCAGACAACTTACCCAGGTCCACCGTCGTACCACCGGCAAACGTCGGGATACACGAAGTTGGCGTAACAGCGCCGGTCACCGTCAAACTGGTACTTGCTGCCGACGCCAATATCGGGGAAGCTGCAACTGCAATAGAGGCCATCAAAAAAAGATTTTTCATTTTTACCATCCTTGTTAAATATCGATATATAACTTTTGGAATTCCACAACTTCCAAAAAACAGACAAGTTTGATTTCCCCCTAACTTGCCCGGCGATGATTGCCGTTTACGTGGGATTTATCTGTAGGACGCATCTCTACTACTAATAGGATAAGGCTCAGGCTGGCGTAGCTTTTCGAGAATTATCTTGAAAGTTTTGAATGAAAAAACTTGTAGCACTCCAACCACCAACCGTGTGACTTTCCAACCACACCCGACAACACTGGAGCTCCGGTTTGTTTTTCGTGCACCACTCCTCTCCAGCGCCACGAATACGCATTAAACTTTTATTCAAAACAAATCAAACAGCAAAAGCACAATGAGAATCATCAAACTGAAATTCATGATCTAAAGTTACAACCCTTACTTTAAATCCTTTAAATGCATTCTTATTTCGACTTTATTCAATGCGTAAAAACTTGCACGCCGTTTGCCATATAACACTCGTCAGCGCAGCACTCACACCTGCTCCTCGCAGGCCGTGCCATACTCCGGCTTTGCCGCGATTCGAGATAACCAACTTGAGTTCCAGACAAACCATCGCTCTGGTGATATTGCTCAGTGTATTAATGAGCGGTTGTGCCACCCTTGATGCGCACAGGACTCCCAGCCAGGCGCTGCCCGCCAGCGATTCGGCGTTCGGCCGTTCGATCCAGGCCCAGGCTGCGCCTCATCAGGGCCGCTCGGGCTTTCGCTTGCTGTCCGACAGCACCGAAGCCTTCACGGCCCGCGCCGAGCTGATCCGCAACGCCCAAAGCAGCCTGGATTTGCAGTACTACATCGTTCACGACGGCATCAGCACACGGATGTTGGTGGATGAACTGCTAAAGGCGGCGGACCGCGGTGTGCGCGTACGCATTCTGCTCGACGACACCACCAGCGATGGCCTGGACCGGATCATCGCCACGCTGGCGGCGCATCCGCAGATCCAGATCCGTGTGTTCAACCCATTGCACCTTGGCCGCAGTACCGGCGTGACACGAACGGCGGGACGGTTGCTCAACCTGTCGCAGCAACACCGACGCATGCACAACAAGCTCTGGCTAGCCGACAACAGCGTGGCCATCGTCGGTGGGCGCAATCTGGGGGACGAGTATTTCGATGCCGAACCCAACCTCAATTTCACTGACATCGACATGCTCAGCGTCGGCCCGGTCGCCGAACAGCTGGGGCACAGTTTTGACCAATACTGGAACAGTGCGCTGAGCAAGCCGATCGACGAGTTCCTCTCGAGCAAACCGACGGCCAGGGACCTGGAAAACACCAGGACCCGACTGGAAGAATCGCTTGAGGAAACGCGCAAACAGAATCACGCGCTCTACCAGCAGTTGACGACCTACACCACTCACCCGCGCCTGGCAATCTGGCGTCGGGAGTTGATCTGGGCCTGGAACCAGGCACTGTGGGACGCGCCGAGCAAGGTGCTGGCCGACGGCGAGCCCGACCCGCAGTTGCTGCTGACCACGCAGTTGGCGCCCGAGCTCAATGGCGTCAGCAAAGAGCTGATCATGGTTACGGCCTACTTCGTACCCGGCCAGCCGGGGCTGGTGTACCTGACCGGGCGCGCCGATGCCGGGGTGTCGGTGAGCCTGCTGACCAACTCACTGGACGCCACTGACGTCCCGGCGGTGCATGGCGGTTACGCGCCGTATCGCAAGGCGCTGCTGGCGCATGGCGTGCATCTGTTCGAATTGCGCCGCCAGCCCGGCGAAGGCGGCGGCAGCGGACCCAATCTGTTCTACAGCAAGTCCTATCGCGGCTCCGACTCCAGTCTGCACACCAAGGCGATGATCTTTGACCAGCAGAAGTCGTTCATCGGCTCGTTCAATTTCGACCACCGCTCAGTGCTGTGGAACACCGAAGTCGGGGTGCTGGTGGACAGCCCGGAACTCGCCGCGCGCGTGCGTGAATTGGCGTTTCAAGGCATGGCGCCGGCCCTGAGTTATCAGGCCAAGCTGGAAAATGGCCAGATTGTCTGGGTCACCGAAGATGACGGCAAACTGCACACGCTGACCAAGGAGCCGGGGACTTGGTGGCGTCGCTTCAATGCGTGGATGAGCACCACCGTCGGCCTGGAACGGATGTTGTAACCCTGTGGGAGCGAGCTTGCTCGCGATTGCGTCATCACATTCAACATCCCTGTGACTGATCAACCGCATCGCGAGCAAGCTCGCTCCCACAGGTTTAAGCCGGCTCCGCCACCGTGCCAAACGCGCCTTGCCGTGACAGCAGAATCACCAACCCCAGCGCACCGGCCGCCATCAGCAGTGGCAACGCATGCCCGCTGATCCACTGACTGCCGGCACCGGCCGCCAGCGGTCCGATCAGGCAACCGATACCCCACAGCTGCGCGATATGCGCATTGGCGCGCACCAGCGCATCGTCGCGATAGCGCTCGCCGATCAGGATCAGTGACAAGGTGAACAAACCACCGGCACTGGCACCGAACAATACCCACAACGGCCAGATCAGCAACGTGTCGATCAGGAACGGGATGGCCAGGCTCGAGATCAGCAGGACCACCGCACACCCGGTGAACAACGTACGTCGCGACAAGCGATCAGCCAGTGCGCCAATCGGCAATTGCAGCAAGGCATCACCCACCACCACCGTGCTGACCATCGCCAACGCAATTTCCGTCGTAAAGCCCTGACGCAGGCAATAAACCGGCAACAAAGTCAGGATCATCGCTTCGAATGCTGCGAACAGCGACACCGCCCAGGCAATCGCCGGCAGGCCACGGCAGAAGCCCAGCAAGTCGCTGAAGGTCACGCTGCAGGCTTCACTGGTCGGCGCGCCGCTGCGGCCCAGCAACAGGAACGGTGCTGCCATCAGCAAACCGACGCCGACCCAGAATCCGTAATCGTGCTCAGTGCCCAGTACGCCAAGCAGCAACGGCCCGGCCAGCTGACTCAGCGCATAGCTGCTGCCATACAGCGCCACCAATCGCCCACGCCATTGCTCGATCACCAGTTGGTTGATCCAGCTTTCGCCGAGGATGAAGACGAGGGTCAGGATCACGCCGATCATCAGCCGCAATACCAGCCAGATCGGATAGCTCGGCAACAGCGCCAGCAAACCGATGGACAACGCCCCGGCCCACAGGCACAAACGCATCAGATTGGCCGTGCCCAGACGCGCGGCCAGATGGCTGGAGATCTTTGCCCCCAGCAATACGCCAATGGCGGGCATCGCAGCCATCACACCGATGGCGAACGAGCCGTAACCCCAGCCTTCCAGGCGAAACGACACCAGCGGCATGCTGACGCCCAGCGCCAGGCCGACACTCAAGACAGACGCCAACACGGCGAAATAAGTCGCCCAACGCATTTTCCACGCTCCTGTGGATTGTTATTTTTTAACCGCCGCACTAAGCAAATGTGGGAGCGGGCTTGCTCGCGAAGAGGCCATCACATCCAACATCATCGTTGGCTGTTACGGCGCCTTCGCGAGCAAGCCCGCTCCCACAAGGGATCTGCGTCGTTCAGGAGCCCGACTTACAATCGGGCTCCTTCACTGGCTTACAACTTGATCCAGGTCGCCTTAAGCTCGGTGTACTTGTCGAACGCATGCAGCGACTTGTCGCGACCGTTGCCGGACTGCTTGAAGCCACCGAACGGGGCCGTCATGTCGCCGCCGTCATACTGGTTGACCCACACGCTACCAGCGCGCAGTGCCTTGGCAGTCAGATGGGCCTTGGAAATATCCTGGGTCCACACCGCTGCGGCCAAGCCGTAAGGTGTGTCGTTGGCAATCGCAATGGCTTCTTCGGCAGTGTCGAAAGTGATCACCGACAGCACTGGGCCGAAGATTTCTTCCTGAGCGATTTTCATCGCGTTGCTGACGCCGTCGAAAATCGTCGGCTCAACGTAGGTGCCACCGGTTTCCTGAAGAATGCGTTTGCCGCCCGCCACCAGTTTGGCGCCGTCGGTGTGGCCGGATTCGATGTAGGACAGCACGGTGTTCATCTGCTGGGTATCCACCAGTGCGCCGACGTTGGTTGCCGGGTCCAGTGGGTTGCCCGGTTTCCAGGTTTTGAGGGCCTCGATCACCAGCGGCAGGAATTTATCCTTGATCGAACGCTCCACCAGCAGGCGCGAGCCGGCGGTGCAGACTTCGCCCTGGTTGAAGGCGATGGCGCCGGCAGCCGATTCAGCGGCAGCTTGCAGGTCCGGTGCATCAGCGAACACGATGTTCGGGCTCTTGCCGCCGGCTTCGAGCCAGACGCGTTTCATGTTCGATTCGCCGGAGTAGATCAGCAGTTGCTTGGCGATCTTGGTCGAACCGGTAAACACCAGGGTGTCCACATCATTGTGCAGGGCCAGGGCCTTGCCGACGGTGTGACCGTAACCTGGCAGGACGTTCAACACACCTTTCGGGATGCCGGCCTCAACGGCCAGCGCAGCGATGCGGATGGCGGTCAACGGGGATTTTTCGGATGGCTTGAGGATCACCGAGTTACCGGTGGACAGCGCCGGGCCGAGTTTCCAGCAGGCCATCATCAACGGGAAGTTCCACGGCACGATGGCACCGACGACGCCGACCGGCTCGCGGGTCACCAGACCCAACTGATCGTGCGGAGTGGCGGCAACTTCGTCGTAGATCTTGTCAATGGCTTCACCGCTCCAGCTCAGGGCTTGCGCCGCGCCTGGAACATCGATGTACAGGGAATCGCTGATTGGCTTGCCCATGTCCAGGGTTTCAAGCAGGGCCAGCTCTTCGGCGTGCTGTTTCAGCAGGCCGGCGAAACGGATCATAGTGGCTTTGCGTTTGGTCGGCGCCAGGCGCGACCAGACGCCGGAATTGAAAGTGGCGCGGGCGTTTTCAACAGCGCGCTGGGCGTCGGCGGCGTCACAGCTGGCAATCTTGCCCAGCAGACGGCCATCGACCGGGCTGATGCACTCGAAGGTCTCGGCGGAGACAGCATCGGTGTATTCGCCATTGATGTAGGCGCGGCCTTCGATCTTCAGATCGCGAGCCCGTTGTTCCCAATCGGCACGAGTCAGGGTGGTCATTCGAGTGTCCTCCTCTTGTTGAATACGAGCGCCCCGCGTTCTTCGCGGGCGTCCTCAGGAATTCTGCCCGGCCAGCCTGCTTTTTTCGGCCCAAGGCAACCGTCACCCTAAACCAGTGGTCGGGGTTGTTTCAATATATTTGACACAAGGTCGGCAAACGACCTTGCGGTGTTCATTTTAATAAACATAGACTTTGGACTTTCCAGCCATCGCACCGCAATCACGGGGGATTATAAGAATGAGCATCCAGGACATCGTCGACTTCAGCCAAGCCACCACCCAGCCCGATCGCTATCGGCCAGACCCGGCGAAAGTCCTCAAGGGCGACCCCGAACAAGCAGTGTACAACCACTACAACAGCCCTTGCGGCCAGATGAGCGCAGGCGTGTGGGAAGGCGAAGTCGGCCAGTGGCATGTGAACTACACCGAGCATGAATACTGCGAGATCGTTCAGGGGGTTTCAGTGCTGCGCGACAACGAAGGCAACGGCAAGACCCTGCGCGTGGGCGATCGCTTCGTGATCCCGGCCGGGTTCAGAGGCACCTGGGAAGTGCTGGAGCCGTGCCGCAAGATCTATGTGGTGTTTGAACAGAAAGCCTGAGGATTTGGGTTGTCCCAGCCGGCCTCATCGTCGGAACGCCGCCCGGAGCAAGCTCGCTCCCACAGGGGAGTTGTGTCGATCACAAAACCTGTGGGAGCGAGCTTGCTCCGGGCGGCGTTCCGACGATGGGGCCCTGAAGAGCAACACAAAACCCCAAGCAACAAAAAAGGCCCGTATCTCGCGATACGGGCCTTTTTCGTAAGAGGGAAAAATCAATTACTTGATTTTGCCTTCTTTGTAGATCACGTGCTTGCGAACAACCGGATCAAATTTCTTGATCTCGATTTTGTCCGGAGTAGTGCGCTTGTTCTTGTCGGTAGTGTAGAAGTGACCAGTACCGGCGCTCGAAATCAAACGAATCAATTCACGCATGATTAGCTCCCTTAGATCTTGCCAGCTTTGCGGATTTCGGCCAGCACGACAGTGATGCCACGCTTGTCGATGATACGCATGCCTTTGGCAGATACGCGCAGACGCACGAAACGTTTCTCTTCTTCAACCCAGAAGCGGTGATGCTGCAGGTTCGGCAGGAAACGACGACGGGTTTTGTTGTTTGCGTGGGAAATGTTATTCCCAGTCACCGGACCCTTACCGGTAACTTGACATACTCTCGACATGCCTCAGCCCTCTAAAACCACATGCCCAACCCGGCATGGGTTGGCCGCTTAATCTCTCAGTCATTTGGCGCCAGGCGCCGCGTTTCTTTAGAGGTCTTACCGGCTACACCTACAGTGAAGGAACCGGGCCCCTAGAAAAGAGCGCTGCTTTATACCAGAAAGACTGGAGAGCAACAACATTCCGTGTGAACAGACTTGATAAAAACCCCGCTTTTCGGGCTTCGAGCGCCTTGGATAAAGGCTGTCGTCGCTAAAGACCGCTCGTCGCAGAGAATCAGCCAACACGCCGATTCAGAGTTTTTCTCAGCCAGCACGCACCGAAAACAAGCGCACATAGTCCACTTAAAATGAAAAAGGGGATAGTCATTTGCAAAAGAGCCCACTAGGGTAAGCCTTTTCCAGACTGCACTTGCAGATGGGCCTTCGATCTGTAAAGGAATCCGACCATGCGCCTCGCTGCCCTGCCGCTGTTGCTCGCCCCTCTTCTGCTGAGCCCATTGGCCCATGCCGCCGCTCTGAGCGTTTGCACTGAGGCAAGCCCGGAAGGGTTCGACGTGGTGCAATACAACTCGCTGACCACCACCAACGCCTCGGCCGACGTGCTGATGAACCGCCTGGTGGACTTCGATACCGCTAGCGGCAAAGTGGTCGCGAGCCTCGCGGACAGCTGGGAAGTCACGCCCGACGGCCTGACCTATGTCTTCAAATTGCACCCGCAGGTGAAATTCCACCGTACCGAGTACTTCAGCCCGTCGCGCGACATGACCGCCGAAGACGTGAAGTTCAGCTTCGACCGCATGCTCGACCCGGCAAACCCTTGGCACAAAGTGGCCCAAAGCGGCTTCCCGCATGCCCAGTCGATGCAGTTGCCGGCACTGATCAAGAAGATCGATGCGCTGGATCCACTGACTGTGCGCTTCACCCTCGATCACCCGGACTCGACTTTCCTCGCCACCCTGAGCATGGGCTTCGCCTCGATCTACTCCGCCGAATATGCCGACAAACTGTTGAAGGCCGGCACCCCGGAAAAGCTCAACAGCCAGCCGATCGGCAGCGGGCCGTTCGTCTTCACGCGCTTCCAGAAAGATGCCTCGATCCGCTACAAGGCCAACCCGGACTACTTCCGCGGCAAGCCTTCGGTGGATCCGCTGATTTTCGCCATCACTCCTGACGCCAACGTGCGTTTGCAGAAATTGCGCCGCAACGAGTGCCAGATCGCCCTGTCGCCCAAGCCTCTGGACGTACAGGCAGCGCTGAAAGAACCGACCTTGAAAGTGGAAAAGACTGACGCCTTCATGACCGCGTTCGTTGGCATCAACAGCCAGCATCCGCCGCTGGACAAGCCCGAAGTGCGCCAGGCGATCAACCTCGCGTTCGACAAGGCCAACTACGTCAAAGCCGTGTTCGAAGACACCGCCGAACCTGCCAACGGTCCATACCCGCCGAATACCTGGAGCTATGCCAAAGGCCTGCCGGGTTATCCGCATGACGTCGAAAAAGCCAAAGCACTCATGGCGAAGGCCGGGCTCAAGAACGGCTTCCAGACCACCATCTGGACCCGACCTTCAGGCAGCCTGCTCAATCCTAACCCGAGCCTCAGCGCTCAAATGCTGCAATCGGACCTCGCGGAAATCGGCATTCAGGCCGAGATTCGGGTGATCGAATGGGGCGAACTGATTCGCCGCGCCAAGGCTGGCGAGCATGACCTGCTGTTCATGGGCTGGGCTGGCGATAACGGCGACCCGGACAACTTCCTCACGCCGCAGTTTTCCTGCGCGGCGGTCAAGTCCGGCACCAACTTCGCCCGCTACTGCAACCAGGACCTGGACAAGCTGATCAGCGCCGGCAAGACCACCGGCGAGCAAGGTGTGCGCACCAAGCTCTACGAGCAGGCTCAGGCGCAGATCCAGCAACAGGCGCTGTGGCTGCCGCTGGCCCACCCGACCGCCTTCGTGCTGACGCGCAAGGACGTTGAGGGCTATCAGGTCAGCCCTTTTGGTCGCCAGGATTACTCGAAGGTCAGCTTCAAGTAACAACGTCACCACAAAACCTGTGGGAGCGGGCTTGCTCGCGAAAGCGGTCGATCATTCAACAGTGATGTTGCCTGACACGGCCCCTTCGCGAGCAAGCCCGCTCCCACAGGGGATTTGTGTTTGTCGGGCTTCCCGCTACATCCACCCATACTCAGCCATGGACAGCGGATCGCCGTCACCGATGATGAAATGGTCGAGCACCCGCACATCGATCAGGTCCAGCGCCTCTTGCAGGCGCTTGGTCAGCGTTCGGTCTGCTTGACTGGGGTTGGTATTACCCGACGGATGGTTATGGCAGAGGATCAACGCTGCGGCGTTGTGGGCCAACGCGCGTTTAACCACTTGTCTCGGATAGACACTGGTGCTGTCGATGGATCCGCGAAACAGCACTTCAAAGGTCAGCACTTGATGCCTGGAATCCAAAAACAGACAGCCGAACACCTCGTGAGGCTCATGGCGCAGCATTGACTTCAGGTAATCACGAACCGCCTGCGGATTTTCCAGCGCCGATTTTTGGCGCGCACGTTCGGCCAAATGCCGCCGGCCCATTTCCTGGACCGCTTGCAACTGAGCGAATTTCGCCGGCCCAAGCCCCAACTGCCTGCTGAATGCTGCTTGATCGGCCTCGAGCAGTGAGCGCAGGCTGCCAAACTGATTCAACAGGTGTCTCGCCAGATCTACCGCGCTTTTACCCGACACGCCGGTTCGTAAAAAAATCGCCAGCAATTCGGCGTCTGAAAGGCTCCCCGAGCCCAACTCCAGCAACCTCTCCCGCGGCCGTTCCGCCGCTGGCCAATCGCGAATACTCATAGCACCTCCCTGCTCTGTGGGCGCCGCTGTTCCGTAGCGGTCGCTGTGATATCGTAGCCCATCTTTTTTGCGGGCGATTTCATCCCTGGGGAGGGGGTATCGCCATGCAGTCATCAACGAAATGAAAGGCAGACCTATGCAGCGGCTGTATCGGAAACGCATCGTTCTGGGCGTCGGCGGCGGTATCGCTGCCTACAAGAGCGCCGACCTGGTTCGCCGCTTGATCGACCAGGGCGCCGAAGTGCGCGTGGTCATGACCCGCGGCGGCAGCGAGTTCATCACACCGCTGACCATGCAGGCCTTGTCCGGGCATCCAGTCCACCTCGATTTGCTCGACCCGGCGGCCGAAGCTGCCATGGGCCACATCGAGCTGGCCAAATGGGCCGACCTGGTGCTGATCGCCCCCGCCACCGCGGACCTCATTGCCCGCCTGGCCCAAGGCATTGCCGACGACCTGCTGACCACGCTGGTGCTGGCCACCGACGCCGTGGTCGCCGTTGCCCCGGCGATGAACCAGGCCATGTGGCGCGACCCGGCCACCCAGGCCAACCTGCAAACCCTCGAAAGCCGCGGCCTGAAAACCTTCGGCCCGGCCTCCGGCAGCCAGGCCTGCGGCGATGTCGGCATGGGCCGCATGCTCGAAGCCACCGACCTCGCCCAGTGTGCGGCGGACTGCTTCCAGCGTCAGGCGCTGACCGGCAAACACGTGCTGATCACCGCCGGCCCGACCCAGGAAAACATCGACCCGGTGCGCTACATCACCAACCACAGCTCCGGAAAAATGGGCTTTGCCCTGGCCGAGGCCGCAGTGGAAGCCGGCGCCCGCGTAACGCTGATCACCGGTCCGGTGCACCTGCCGACCCCGGATCGCGTCACCCGCATCGACGTGGTCAGCGCCCGCGACATGCTCGCCGCTTGTGAAGCCGCGATCCCTTGCGACCTGTTCATCGCCTCGGCAGCGGTCGCGGACTACCGTCCGGAAGTCGTCGCCCCACAGAAACTCAAGAAAGACCCTACGAACGGCGACGGCTTGTTGCTACAGATGGTGCGTAACCCGGACATTCTGGCCACCATCGCCACCCGCCCTGACCGTCCGTTCAGTGTCGGTTTCGCCGCTGAAACCGAACACCTGCTCGATTACGCTGCCCGCAAGTTGAAAGACAAGAACCTCGATTTGATCGTCGCCAACGACGTCGCAAACCCGAGCATTGGCTTCAACAGCGAAGAAAACGCCTGCAGCGTGATCGACCGCCAGCTACACGCCACACTTTTCGCCCAGACCAGCAAGAGCAAGATTGCTCGCCAGCTGATCACTTTTATCGCCGAACGTCTGAACCAGGTTTAATTTACATGCACGCTTTGCAAGCCAAGATCCTCGACCCTCGCATCGGAACCGACTTCCCGCTGCCGCAGTACGCCACGCCAGGCTCCGCCGGCCTCGACCTGCGCGCCATGCTGGAAAAAGACACCGTCATCAAGCCAGGAGAAACCCTGCTGATCCCGACTGGCCTGTCCGTCTACATTGGCGATCCAGGCCTGGCGGCGCTGATTCTGCCGCGCTCGGGCCTGGGCCATAAGCACGGCATCGTGCTGGGCAACCTGGTCGGCCTGATCGACTCCGATTACCAAGGCCCGCTGATGGTGTCGTGCTGGAACCGTGGCCAGACCGACTTCAACATGGTGGTGGGCGAGCGTTTGGCCCAGCTGGTTTTGGTGCCGGTGGTTCAAGCGCACTTCGAGATGGTCGAAGAGTTCGTTGAAACCGAGCGCGGTGCCGGCGGTTTCGGGCATTCCGGTAGCCATTGATCCGCTGAAGCCCTCCCTGTAGGAGCTGCCGAAGGCTGCGATCTTTTGATTTTCGTTTTTAAGATCAAAAGATCGCAGCCTTCGGCAGCTCCTACAGGGAAAGCGGGAGCAAGTGCGCTGGATGATGAAAATTGCACTAGCCTCATCTGGAAGGTTTACCGCCCAAAATCAAGGCATTGGCCAGCCAATCGCTCGCTAATGTTGGGGGCATGGCCTTTGCACACCACGAACTCTCAGTGGAAAACGTCGTCATACCCTTCAGTTTGAGCCTGTCGACGAGTTCTTCGCAGCAGGTCCAACCACCCTTCGAGATGGAGCATTTCCAGTAATGAGCAGCCCAGCCCAAGTCGCACCCAAGTTCCCCGACAGCATCTTCCGCGCCTACGACATTCGCGGCACCGTCCCGGAATTCTTGAACGCTGAAACCGCTTATTGGCTCGGTCGCGCCATCGGCTCCCAGAGCCTGGCCCAGGACGAACCGAACGTTTCCGTTGGCCGTGACGGTCGCCTGTCCGGTCCAGAACTGGTCGAACAACTGATCAAAGGCCTTGCCGACAGCGGCTGCCACGTCAGCGACGTCGGCCTGGTGCCAACGCCTGCGCTGTACTACGCCGCCAACGTGCTGGCCGGCAAATCCGGCGTGATGCTCACCGGCAGCCACAACCCGTCGAACTACAACGGCTTCAAGATCGTCATCGCTGGCGACACCTTGGCCAACGAACAGATCCAGGCCCTGCACGAACGCCTCAAGACCAACAACCTGAGCAGCGGCAAGGGCAGCATCACCCAGGTCGAGATCCTCGACCGCTACAACACCGAAATCGTCGAGGACATCAAACTCGCCCGCCGCCTCAAAGTCGTCGTCGACTGCGGCAACGGCGCGGCCGGCGTGATTGCCCCGCAACTGATTGAAGCCCTGAACTGCGAAGTCATCCCGCTGTTCTGCGACGTCGACGGCAACTTCCCGAATCACCATCCGGATCCGGGCAAGCCTGAAAACCTTGTGGACCTGATTGCCAAGGTCAAGGAAACCAACGCTGACCTCGGCCTGGCCTTCGACGGCGATGGCGACCGCGTCGGCGTGGTGACCAACACCGGCAGCATCGTTTACCCGGACCGCTTGCTGATGCTGTTCGCCCGTGACGTGCTGGCGCGCAACGCTGACGCGGAGATCATCTTCGACGTCAAATGCACCCGTCGCCTGACGCCACTGATCAAGGAATACGGCGGTCGTCCGCTCATGTGGAAGACCGGTCACTCGTTGATCAAAAAGAAAATGAAACAAACCGGCGCCCTGTTGGCCGGCGAAATGAGCGGGCACATCTTCTTCAAGGAACGCTGGTTCGGTTTCGACGACGGCATTTACAGCGCTGCGCGTCTGCTGGAGATCCTCAGCAAAGAAAAATCCACCGCGGAAGAGCTGTTTGCGACCTTCCCGAACGATATTTCTACGCCGGAAATCAATATCCATGTGACCGAAGAGAGCAAATTCAGCATCATTGATGCACTGCACGACGCGACGTGGGGCGAAGGCGCCGACCTGACCACCATTGACGGCGTGCGAGTCGACTACGCCAAAGGCTGGGGCCTGGTTCGCGCGTCCAACACCACACCGGTGTTGGTGCTGCGCTTCGAGGCCGATGACGAAGCTGAACTGCAGCGCATCAAGGACGTGTTCAAAGTCCAGTTGAAGCGTGTTGCACCTGATCTCCAATTACCGTTTTGATCTTCTGAAGCACCCGGAGCCCTGAATGACCCTCGAACGCGAAGCCGCCGCCAACACCGCCAAGGTCCTGTCCGAAGCGCTGCCTTACATTCGCCGCTATGTCGGCAAGACGCTGGTGATCAAATACGGCGGCAACGCGATGGAAAGCGAGGAGCTGAAAACCGGCTTCGCCCGCGACATCGTGCTGATGAAAGCCGTGGGCATTAACCCGGTGGTGGTTCACGGTGGCGGCCCGCAAATCGGCGACCTGCTCAAGCGTCTGTCGATCGAGAGCCACTTCATCGATGGCATGCGCGTCACTGACGCGCAAACCATGGACGTAGTGGAAATGGTCCTCGGCGGCCAGGTCAACAAGGACATCGTCAACCTGATCAATCGTCATGGCGGCAGCGCCATCGGCCTGACCGGTAAAGATGCCGAGTTGATTCGTGCGAAGAAACTCACCGTGACCCGCCAGACGCCGGAGATGACCCAACCGGAAATCATCGACATCGGCCAGGTGGGCGAAGTGGTCGGGATCAACACCGACTTGCTGAACCTGCTGGTCAAAGGCGACTTCATTCCGGTGATCGCGCCAATCGGCGTCGGTGCTAACGGCGAGTCGTACAACATCAACGCTGACTTGGTGGCCGGTAAAGTCGCCGAAGCGCTGAAAGCTGAAAAGCTGATGCTGCTGACCAACATCGCCGGCTTGATGGACAAGTCGGGCACGGTCCTGACCGGTCTGACGACTCAACAGGTCGACGATCTGATCGCCGACGGCACCATCTATGGTGGCATGCTGCCGAAGATCCGTTGCGCGCTGGAAGCCGTGCAAGGTGGCGTGGGCAGCTCGTTGATCATCGATGGCCGGGTTCCGAATGCGATTCTGCTGGAGATCTTCACCGATACCGGTGTGGGCACCTTGATCAGTAATCGCAAGCGTCACTGATTCAAGAACGTCAAAAGATCGCACCCTTCAGTAGCACCTGTGGATGTACGAATATTCCGTAGGAGCTGACGAAGTCTGCGATCTTTTTTATGCGCGCAGGAAATGTCTGACCTGACTAAGCGAAACGTCCGACATCCAGCCAGCATTAGTCCGCATAGGATCTTCCCTGTATCCACCGGAGAACGACCCCATGCAAAAAGTTTACGCACCTAACGGCAGCGACGTTTCCGCAGGCACCTACGAATGCGCCGACTGCGGCTACGAATATTCCAACCAATCGAAAAAATCCTTGCCGCCCTGCCCGCAACGCCTGGATTCATTGCACGTACAAAACGGCTGGAAAATCCTCAGCGGCCAAGGAGACGCAACGGACGACCCTTATCCCAAATCCGGTAAGTGATCACGGGAGACTCAGCCATGCAGATCTCGTTCACGATCGACGCCCAGGCTTTCGAGCAGGAGCAGAAGGAGCCGGTCAAAAAGACCCTGAAGATATCCGACAGCGAAATCGCTCATGCCTTACAACGTATCGCCAAGGCGAGCCTGACCGAATACTTGAAAATGCTGGTAGAAGGCGGCATGCCGAGTCGGGCCGATGAAGCGAAACAGGACCGCTTGCTATATCTGATTCAAAGCTACTTCGGGCAGACATTGCCGACCGAATCTCAGATATCGACGATTTTTCAGCTGACCCAGAGCCAAAGCAAAACCCTGCTGAAAAACACGGTTTCGCGCTTTCGCAATCAACTGGACGATATTCTGCAGCACAGCATGCGAGCCGTGATTGAGTCTGCGGAGCATGCGCAGACGGTGTATCTGGTGGTGATCAGTTCGGACGTCATTCGTGATGAACTGAACATGCTGATCACACAGAACGAACCGACCTTCAAACCCATCACAAAACGTAAAGGCAGCGCCGGGCAGTTCGAAATCAGCGAAGACTCTCACGACTTGCTGTGCAGGACGCTTGGTCTGAATGTCGTTCAGTGACATTGTCGCGGTCAGCGGTTTGCTGCTGACCCTGACCACTTTCATGTTCAACCTGGCTTGGCCCAGGCTGCATGAAGCACTGGAGCTGGATGAAAGCCAATCTGGCCCGCTCGCCAGAAAACGTAGTCGAAAAAAGGTAACGAACGTTTTGTTCGCCTGCGCCCTCCCTCTGACCAGCGCCTTCCTGGCGCTGTTTTACGTCAACTTGCCTGCCGCTGTGAAAATCATGGGTAGCAGCACGCTGAATCTTTGGGACTTTGACGTGGATCGCACGCTTTATGTGATGGTTGTGTTTGCACTGATGGTGTTTGCGCTGTTCAACGTCGGGGTGGCGCTAAAGCTGATAGGAAAATGGCGAAGGCTTCGCTGACGGCAAAAAAAAGACCCCGCTCAGGTCGACTGAGCGGGGTCTTTTGGGCCTACACAACCCTGTGGGAGCGAGCTTGCTCGCGATAGCGGTCTTTCAGTCACATCAATGTTGAATGTTATGGCCTCATCGTCGGAACGCCGCCCGGAGCAAGCTCGCTCCCACAAGGGACTATGGTCAGACGCCGAACTGTGCGCGGTAAGCTTCAACCGCTGGCAGGTGTTGCTTGAGCTGCGGATCGTCCGCCAGGAATTCGAGCACCTGGTTCAGCGAAACAATGCTGATCACCGGGATGCCGAAGTCACGCTCCACTTCCTGAATGGCCGACAACTCGCCGTTGCCACGCTCCTGACGGTTCAAAGCGATGAGCACACCCGCAGCCTTGGCGCCATCCTGGGAAGCGATGATCTGCATTACTTCACGGATTGCAGTGCCCGCGGTGATTACGTCATCGATGATCAGCACGTCGCCGGTCAACGGGGCGCCGACCAGACTGCCGCCTTCGCCGTGGGCCTTGGCTTCCTTGCGGTTGAAGCACCACGGCAGATCGCGGCCATGATGTTCGGCCAGGGCCACTGCGGTGGTCGCCGCCAAAGGGATGCCTTTGTAGGCTGGACCGAACAAAACGTCGAACGCAATACCGCTCTCGACGATTGCAGCCGCGTAGAAACGACCCAGCTGCGCAAGGGCCGAACCCGAGTTGAACAGGCCGGCATTAAAGAAGTAAGGACTGGTGCGCCCGGACTTCAGGGTGAACTCGCCGAAGCGCAAAACGCCGCGATCGATGGCAAAACGAATGAAATCGCGCTGATACGCTTGCATGAAAAAAACCCCAAATACCACGGATTTAGCTAATTAGGTTGACGCCGTGTATCATACACGCACGCGATTTTTGGGGCCATTTATGCGGATCATCAGTGTGAACGTCAATGGTATTCAGGCTGCAGTGGAGCGAGGGTTGCTCAGTTGGCTGCAAGCACAGAATGCCGACGTCATCTGCCTGCAGGACACCCGCGCCTCCGCCTTTGAACTGGACGATCCAGCCTTCCAACTGGATGGCTACTTCCTTTATGCCTGCGAAGCCGAAGTTCCCGCCCAAGGTGGCGTGGCTTTGTATTCGCGGCTGCAACCGAAGGCAGTCATCAGCGGTCTCGGCTTCGAGACGGCCGACCGCTACGGGCGCTACCTGCAAGCCGATTTCGACAAGGTCAGCATCGCGACCTTACTGCTCCCTTCGGGGCAGAACGGCGATGAAGATTTGAACCAGAAGTTCAAGCTAATGGACGATTTCGCCCGTTATCTGGATAAACAGCGACGCAAACGTCGCGAGTACATTTACTGTGGCTCGCTGTACGTGGCGCAACAGAAGCTGGATATCAAGAACTGGCGTGACAGCCAGCAATCCCCGGGCTTCCTGGCACCTGAACGTGCCTGGATGGACGAGATTGTCGGCAACATGGGCTATGTCGATGCCCTGCGTGAAGTCAGCCGTGAAGGTGACCAGTACAGCTGGTGGCCGGATAACGAACAGGCTGAAATGCTCAACCTCGGTTGGCGTTTCGATTACCAGATACTGACCCCGGGCTTGCGCCGCTTTGTACGCAGTGCGCGCCTGCCACGTCAGCCACGGTTCTCGCAGCATGCGCCGCTGATCGTGGACTACGACTGGACGCTGACTATCTAGGTCACTGACACGAAAACCTGCTGACCGATTGACGAAAATGCCCGTATCGCAAGATACGGGCATTTTTCTTATGCGTTATCCCTTCAAGCAGCGGCGAAAAACGGCAGCGCCAGGTACAACTTGATCACGATGACATTAATGATGTCGATGAAGAAAGCACCCACCATTGGCACCACCAGGAACGCTATCTGCGAAGGTCCGTAACGTTGTGTCACCGCTTGCATGTTAGCGATGGCAGTTGGCGTTGCTCCCAGTCCGAAACCGCAGTGCCCTGCCGCCAGAACTGCCGCATCGTAGTTGCTGCCCATCATTCTGAATGTCACGAAAATCGCAAACAGCGCCATGACCAACGCTTGCGCAGCCAGAATGATAAAGATCGGCAACGCCAGCGCTGCCAGATCCCACAGTTTGA
The DNA here is from genome assembly GCF_004402115.1 of Pseudomonas sp. F01002. Lineage (NCBI taxonomy): Bacteria > Pseudomonadati > Pseudomonadota > Gammaproteobacteria > Pseudomonadales > Pseudomonadaceae > Pseudomonas > Pseudomonas sp. F01002. The sequence continues at coordinate 482,533 of NZ_SOPU01000018.1, forward strand.
GCGACATCAGAGCGATCGCCAGAAACAGCGATAGGCTGACATTCCCCAACACGGAAACTTCACGCTCAAACACCTGATACAAGCCAAGTGCGGAAAGTCCGTTGCGTAAAACCACACCCACGAACAAGACACATACGAACGTCGGCAACTCAAATGCAGTTCCGTGGAGCAGGCCATTCAAGAGGGAGCCTGCCATCAGACTGACGGCGATCAGGGCGAGCGTCTCGATAAACGAAAATGGCGTGATCGAGCGCTCTTTGTTTGGCTGCTCAAAGCCCTTCGGCGGACGCGGCTTATCTTTCTCGCAACCTGGTGTCTGGACACGTTTGATGAGCAGGCGAGCGACCGGACCACCAATCAAACCACCCAGCACCAAGCCAAACGTCGCAGAGGCCATCGCGAGTTCAGAGGCGGACGCCAGGCCAAACTTCTCGCTGAACGTCGCTCCCCACGCAGCGCCTGTACCGTGACCGCCAGACAACGTAATCGAGCCCGTAAGCAAGCCCATCAACGGATCGAGCCCCAAGGCCTTTGCGAGCCCGATGCCCATGGCATTCTGGACCACCAGAAGCCCGATGACCGCCAGTAGAAAGACCCCCACTACGCGCCCGCCTTTCTTCAGGCTTGCGAAGTCAGCACTCAAGCCAATGGTGGCAAAAAACGCCAACATCAAGGGCGTCTGCAGTGAGGTGTCAAATCGGACGTCAATATCAAATCCCCGCAAAGCCAGGAGAAGCAGAGCCACCACCAGGCCGCCTGCTACAGGCTCAGGGATATTGTAACTGCGTAAAAAACCGATTCGTGTGACAAGTCCACGCCCCAACAACAGTACTAAAGAGGCGGCCACAAGTGTTCCATAGAAATCGAGCTGAACCATTGGGATTATTCTTTTATATATATTCAGGGGCGAACTTTTTACCTGGACACGCCTCTTGAACAGGTTGATCTTATCAACACTGATTTGCTTTAAATTCAAGGACCTTCAATGGACTGAATATATCGAAATATTTCTGAAGGAATATTACTTGGGGCAACTTTATCAACCGCGAAGTCTCATTGCCAAGCACAAAGGCGGTGTTGAGGCGAAGCAGTTGTGACTAGAAGTGTAAGAGCGATAGTGCGCAGCAATACCTGCGGCCGCTGGATATTGCTAATGGCAACGTTGGGGAAGTTAATCAAATCTAAAAAAAAATGCCCCGACAAGTCAGGGCATTTGCTTTAAAGCGTGGCGAACTGCATTTCACACAGCTGTCGCTCCCACAAGGGAATCTAGCGCTGATCGTTATTTGATCAACCGCCAAGTGAACGGATACCGATACGGCACCCCTTCATTGGCCTTCACGCCACCGATGATCGTCAGTACCAGCGCACCGATCGCCAACGGAGCGAACAAGAAGAACCCGACGATCACCACCATCAGCAGCAAGCAGATGGCGGAGGCAATGGCGACGGTGATCTGAAAGTTCAGCGCCTCCTTGCCCTGCGCATCGATGAACGGGTCCATCTCGCGCTTCATCTGCCAGAGAATCAGCGGGCCGATCAGCGTGCCGAACGGAATCCAGATCCCCAGCAAGGCGGACAGGTGACAAAACATTGCCCACTGCCGAACCTCTTTGCTCGGTGTGGGAAGCAGCTGTTGCTCGTCACTCATAACGCCCTCCTTGCCCGGAGCAGTCCGATCAGTCGGCCAGTGCAGCCTTTTGCAGCTCGAAGATTTCAGTCATGCCTTTCTTCGCCAGTTCCAGCATAGCGTTCAGCTCTTCCGGCTGGAACGGTGCGCCTTCGGCAGTGCCTTGGACTTCGATGAAGCCACCCGTGCTGGTCATCACCACGTTCAGGTCAGTCTCGGCGGCGGAGTCTTCCAGATAGTCGAGGTCGAGTACCGGCTCGCCCTGATACATGCCCACCGATACGGCAGCAATCATTTGCTTCAGCGGGTCGCCGCCTTTCAGGCCGCCGCGCTTCTTGATCACTTTCAAGGCATCGACCAGTGCAACCATGGCGCCGGTGATGGACGCGGTGCGGGTGCCGCCGTCAGCCTGGATCACGTCGCAGTCGACGTACAGGGTGACGTCGCCCAGCTTGGACATGTCCAGCGAAGCGCGCAGGGAACGGCCAATCAGACGCTGGATTTCCAGGGTACGGCCGCCTTGCTTGCCGCGGCTCGCTTCACGCTGGTTACGCTCGCCAGTGGCGCGCGGCAGCATGCCGTATTCAGCGGTCAACCAGCCTTGGCCCTGACCTTTGAGGAAACGCGGCACGCCGTTCTCGACGCTGACGGTGCAGATGACTTTGGTATCACCGAACTCGACCAGTACAGATCCCTCGGCGTGTTTGGTGTAGTTGCGGGTAATGCGGATCGAGCGGAGCTGATCGGCAGCGCGACCACTTGGACGTTTCATAGGGAATACCTGTACGGGGGACGGAAAACTGCGGAGCATTATAGAGCCGCAGGGCCACGAGTGGGCACTTCTAAAAAATCCCCCGACGACTGAAGGCCCTGAACGGCGCTTTGCCGACGACCTGCAGCCCTTTGTCACACCGTGTGTTTGGGCGCATTCGCCCCACTGCGCTACAATCCTGCGCCTTTGCTGCCTCTGGGCTTAAATTCATATAGATCAGGCCTGCGAAACCTTTGGTAACGCATGAACCTGCATTGCGAGGTACCTCCATGGTGCACAGCATGACCGCCTTTGCCCGCGTCGAAAAAGCCGGCGCCCAAGGCACCCTGAGCTGGGAACTGCGCTCGGTCAACAGCCGCTACCTGGAGCCGCACCTGCGTCTGCCGGAGTCCTTTCGCGACCTCGAAGGCGCGGTCCGCGAAGCGCTGCGCCAGGGAATCTCGCGCGGCAAGCTGGAATGCACCCTGCGCTTCACCGAAGAAAATACCGACAAACCACTGCAAGTGGACCGCGAGCGCGCCGCGCAATTGGTCGCTGCCGCCGAGACCATCGCCGGCCTGATCAAGAATCCAGCCGCGCTGAACCCACTGGAAGTCCTGGCCTGGCCCGGCGTGCTGGTGGGCGATGCGACCGACCCGCAAGCCTTGAATGCCGAAGCCCTGGCACTGTTCAACGAAGGCCTGAAAGAACTCAAGGCCGGCCGCGAGCGCGAAGGCGCGGAGCTGGCGCGGTTGATCAACGATCGCCTGACCTCCATTGAAGCAGACGTGGTGACCCTGCGTGAACTGGTCCCGCAGATGCTTGCCACCCAGCGCCAGAAAGTGCTCGACCGCTTTGCCGACATGAAGGCCGAGATGGACCCGCAGCGGCTGGAGCAGGAAATGGTCATGCTCGCGCAAAAGAGCGACGTCGCCGAAGAACTGGATCGCCTGAGCACTCACATCATAGAAGTTCGCCGGGTGCTCAAATCCGGTGGCGCTGCCGGTCGGCGCCTGGATTTCCTGATGCAAGAGCTCAACCGCGAAGCCAACACACTGGGCTCCAAAGCCTTCGACCCGCGCAGCACCCAGGCGGCGGTCAACCTCAAAGTGTTGATCGAGCAGATGCGCGAACAAGTGCAGAATATTGAGTAAGGCAACCCTGACATGACCCACAGCACCGGCACCCTGTACATCATTTCCGCACCTTCGGGCGCGGGCAAGAGCAGCTTGGTCAAGGCCCTGACCGACGCTGATCAGGAGATCCGCGTCTCCGTCTCCCACACCACCCGCGCCATGCGCCCCGGTGAAGTGAACGGCGTGAACTATCACTTCGTCGAACGCAGCGAGTTCGTGAAGATGATCGAGCATGGGGATTTCCTCGAGCGCGCCGAAGTGTTCGGCAATCTCTACGGCACTTCGCAAAGCCACCTGCAGCAGACCCTGGATGAAGGCCACGACCTGATTCTGGAAATCGACTGGCAAGGCGCCGAGCAAGTACGCAAGTTGATGCCTCAGGCCCGTTCGATCTTCATTCTGCCGCCGTCCCTGCAGGCCTTGCACCAGCGCCTGACCAATCGTGGCCAGGACAGCGACGAGATCATCGAAGGCCGGATGCGCGAAGCCGTCAGCGAAATGAGCCACTACGTCGACTACGATTACCTGATCATCAACGACGATTTCGCCCACGCACTGCGCGATTTGCAGGCGATTTTCCGTGCCAATCAGCTGCATCAGAAGCGTCAGCAGCAGCGTAACGGAAAACTTTTGGCCGAATTGCTCGGCTAAACAGCTCTTCCCAAAACCGTTGCAAGGGCTTTACATTGGCACTTGTAGCGCGTTGAAGGGCTTGGTCAAAAAATCAGCGCTTCCCTAATCGCTGGTGATTTTTTAAACTGTTGAGTCCGCTCGCCCAACCGGGCAGCGCGCATATTGCATTCGCTCCGAGGAATACCATGGCCCGCGTAACCGTTGAAGATTGCCTAAACCACGTGGAAAACCGCTTTGAGCTGGTCATGCTGTCTACCAAACGTGCCCGTCAACTGGCCACCGGCGGCAAAGAGCCACTGGTTCAGTGGGAAAACGACAAGCCTACCGTTGTAGCCTTGCGTGAAATCGCTGAAGGCCTGATGAGCTACGAGTTCATCGCCAACGCTGAAATCGTCGAAGACGAACCGCTGTTCGCAGCGTTCGAGGACGAGTCCAACGAGGCAGTCTAAGCCATGCCTGGTCGACGTAGCACGGCGCGGGGTCACAGCGAACGGCAGGTTTCATCATGCCGAGCATAGACGCCCTCGCCGATCGCTTATCGACCTACCTCGGCAAGGACCAGGTCAACCTGGTCCGCCGAGCGTACTTCTACGCCGAACAAGCCCACGATGGCCAGCGCCGCCGTAGCGGCGAGGCGTACGTCACGCACCCACTCGCGGTTGCGAATATTCTTGCCGACATGCACATGGACCATCAGAGCCTGATGGCTGCGATGCTGCATGACGTAATCGAAGACACCGGTATTGCCAAGGAAGCCCTGCAAGCGCAGTTCGGCGAAACCGTGGCCGAACTGGTCGACGGGGTCAGCAAACTGACCCAGATGAACTTCGAGACCAAGGCCGAAGCCCAGGCTGAAAACTTCCAGAAAATGGCCATGGCCATGGCCCGCGATATTCGCGTGATCCTGGTCAAACTCGCCGACCGCTTGCACAACATGCGGACCCTGGAAGTCCTGTCCGGCGAAAAACGCCGACGGATCGCCAAGGAAACCCTGGAAATCTATGCGCCCATCGCCAACCGGCTGGGCATGCACGCCATCCGCATAGAATTCGAAGACCTCGGCTTCAAGGCGATGCACCCGATGCGTTCCGCACGGATCAACCAGGCGGTCAAACGCGCCCGGGGCAACCGCAAGGAAATCGTCAACAAGATCGAAGAATCCCTCAGCCACTGCCTGGCCATCGACGGCATTCAGGGCGAGGTCAGCGGTCGTCAGAAACACCTCTACGGCATCTACAAGAAAATGCGCGGCAAGCGTCGGGCCTTCAACGAGATCATGGACGTCTATGCGTTCCGGATCATCGTCGACAAGGTCGATACCTGCTATCGCGTGCTGGGTGCTGTGCATAATTTGTACAAACCGTTGCCGGGACGCTTCAAGGATTACATCGCGATCCCCAAGGCCAACGGCTACCAGTCGCTGCACACCACGCTGTTCGGCATGCACGGTGTACCGATCGAGATTCAGATCCGCACCCGTGAAATGGAAGAGATGGCCAACAACGGCATCGCCGCCCATTGGCTCTATAAATCCAGTGGCGATGAGCAGCCAAAAGGCACTCATGCCCGCGCCCGCCAGTGGGTCAAAGGCGTGCTGGAGATGCAGCAACGGGCCGGCAACTCGCTGGAATTCATCGAGAGCGTGAAGATCGACCTGTTTCCGGACGAGGTCTACGTGTTCACGCCCAAAGGCCGGATCATGGAGCTGCCCAAAGGCTCCACGGCGGTCGACTTCGCTTACGCGGTGCACACCGACGTGGGCAACAGCTGCATTGCCTGTCGGATCAATCGACGTCTCGCACCGCTGTCCGAACCGCTGCAAAGCGGCTCCACGGTCGAGATCGTCAGCGCCCCCGGTGCGCGACCGAATCCGGCGTGGCTCAACTTCGTGGTCACCGGCAAGGCGCGGACCCACATCCGCCATGCGCTGAAACTGCAACGCCGCTCCGAGTCCATCAGCCTCGGCGAACGCCTGCTGAACAAGGTCCTCAACGGTTTCGACAGCTCGCTGGAGAAAGTAGCAGCCGAGCGCGTCAAGGCGATGCTCACCGAGTACCGCCTGGAACTGATCGAAGACCTGCTCGAAGACATCGGCCTAGGCAATCGTATGGCTTACGTGGTCGCCCGCCGACTGCTTGGTGAAGGCGAACAGCTGCCGAGCGCGGAAGGCCCGCTGGCGATTCGCGGCACCGAAGGCCTGGTGCTCAGTTACGCCAAGTGCTGCACGCCGATCCCGGGCGACCCGATTGTCGGCCACCTGTCCGCGGGCAAAGGCATGGTCGTGCACCTGGACAACTGCCGCAACATCAGCGAAATCCGCCACAACCCGGAAAAATGCATCCAGCTCTCGTGGGCCAAGGATGTCACCGGCGAATTCAATGTCGAGCTGCGCGTCGAGCTGGAACACCAGCGCGGCCTGATCGCTCTGCTGGCCAGCAGCGTCAACGCGGCCGACGGCAATATCGAAAAAATCAGCATGGACGAACGCGATGGTCGCATCAGCGTGGTCCAACTGGTGGTCAGCGTGCACGACCGCGTGCACCTGGCTCGCGTGATCAAGAAACTGCGCGCCCTGACCGGGGTGATTCGCATCACTCGCATGCGTGCGTAAGCCACTCATTACAAGGAGTCATTCATGACCAAAACAGTTATCACCAGCGACAAGGCCCCGGCCGCCATCGGCACTTACTCCCAGGCGATCAAGGCTGGCAACACCGTTTACATGTCGGGTCAAATTCCTCTGGACCCAAAAACCATGGAACTGGTTGAAGGCTTCGAAGCCCAGACCGTCCAGGTGTTCGAGAACCTCAAAGCCGTGGCTGAAGCCGCTGGCGGTTCGTTCAAGGACATCGTCAAACTGAACATCTTCCTCACCGACCTGAGCCACTTCGCCAAGGTCAACGAGATCATGGGCAAGTACTTTGACCAGCCTTACCCTGCCCGCGCCGCCATCGGCGTAGCGGCCCTTCCAAAGGGTTCGCAGGTTGAGATGGATGCCATTCTGGTCATCGAGTAAATGCGTACGGCGCAGCCCTCAAAGGGTTGCGCTGACTTCGTTCTGAAAGGATTCCACCATGCGCCAAGCGCTAGCTCTCTCGCTGGTCGCCCTACTCTTGGGCGGTTGTGCCAGCAACCCTGCCGACCGTGACATCAGCGGCACCTGGATCAATCAGGCGGCCATCGATGCTGCAGCCAAAGGCGGCCCCCTGCGCGAAGCGCTCCAGGCCTATGGCCCGAACCTGGAATGGGACGTCAACACCAAGGCTGGTCAGGCCCGCTACACCAATGGTTTTGAAAACGTCGACGGCAAGCTGCTGGGCGAAGAGTCTGGCGCCTGGAAAGTCGACTTTTATGGCAGCTCCGCCAGCGAGCTGAAGCGTGACGGCAAGCAACTGAGCCAAGTCGCCAGCGACAATGAGCCGGAGCAAGTCTTCCACCGCGCGCAGGTTACGGTGCCGGATGGCGCACCGATGGGTGCCAGTTTTGAACGCGCACTGTATTCGGCCTACATGGGCGGCAGCTGGAAAGTCGTCAGCGGTCCCGGTGAAGGCAATACCGTGCAATTCCAGGCTGACGGCCAGGTTGCCGGCCTGCCGGGAGCGGATCGTTATGCCTTGTGTCTGGCGGGCGATTGCGCGTCGATGAGCGGCGGCAATGACAACATGTGGCTACAGGCGAATGGTCAGGGCAACACCTGGATCTTTGCGCGCAAGGGCAAGGAACTGGAAATCCTCCAGGCAGTGAACACCGCCCAGGCGGATGAAATGCCGCAGTTCACCCCGGGTGATCGCAAGTGGTTGCTGGAAAAACAGTGATACAGAATATAGGAGCCTACGGGCTCCTTTTTCTTTAGCCTGCGCCGTGAAATTCTTCACCCCTCTCAAGGATTGACATGCGCCCACTGCTTGTCCTCAGCCTTTTGCTGCTCGGCGGCTGCACCTCTATTCCCGCCGAAACGGATATCAGTGGTATCTGGATCAATCAGGCGGCCATCGATGCAGCGGCCCAAGGCCAGTCTTTACATGAATCCTTAAACACCCATGGCCGGAATCTGGAATGGGACATCAACACTCGCACCGGCAAGGCGCAAGTGAGCAGCGGTTTTGAGAGGGGTGGAGGCCAACTGCTGCAAAAGTCCCCCAATGCCTGGACCGTCGACTACAACGGCTACGGCACTGACGAGCTGCGCCTGGATGGCAAGCGACTGACCCAACTGGCCAAGGAGCACGTCCCCCAGCAGGTGTTCAGTCGCCCCAGCAAGACCGCCAAAACGCATACGAAGTGGGGTAGCACCTTCAGGAGCGCCCTGAACGCTGCTTATATGGGCGGGCAGTGGAAAATCTTCGACAGTCACGGAACAGGCCAGCGGGTCGAGTTTACGGAAGATGGCCATGTTTCAGGGTTACCGGGAACCGATCGATACGAGTTATGCCTGGACGGTGATTGCGCCAGCCAAGGCGCAGGGAATGACACCTTGTATCTGGGCACGGGTGACCTGAGTGACACATGGATTTTCGTTCGCAAAGGCAAGCAACTGGAGATTTTCCAGGCAATCAATCAATCCCGGCCAGACGAAATCCCCCAATTCACCCCCGGCCCACGCCAGTGGCTGCTGGTAAAACAATGACCCAAAAACAAAGGCGCCCGCAGGCGCCTGTTGTTTAGAAGCTCGCTCAGCTCAACTCCCCCTGGGCAAGTATCGCGGCATAACCTTCGCGGTAACTTGGGTACTTCGGTGTCCAGCCCAAGGCTTTGGCCCGCACATTGCGGCAGCGCTTGCTGCCAGTGCGCCGCACGCTCGCATCGTCATCCCATTCGGTCACGCCCAAATACTCTCGTAGCCAGCCCACCACTTCTGCCAGTGGTGCTGGCGCATCGTCGACGCCGATATAGACGTCATCCAGCGCCACGCCGCGCCGGTCCGCCTCAAGCAAGCAGGCCATCAGCCCCGCCGCGTCGTCTGCATGAATACGGTTGCCATACAACGGTGGATCGACCGCAACGCGATAGCCGCGGCGAACTTGGGTCAACAGCCACTCACGGCCCGGACCATAGATACCGGTTAAACGCACAATGCTGGCCGGAATGCCGCTATTGAGGGCAATCTGCTCGGCTTCCAGCATCACACGCCCTGAATAGCCAGCGGCCACAGCAGGCGAAGTCTCGTCGACCCACTCGCCGTCCTGCTGGCCGTAAACGCTGCTACTGGAAACGAACAGCAGTCGATTGGGCTCTTGCCCGTAGTCGCCCAGCCACTCCAGCACGTGCTGCAAACCCTGAACATAAGCGGCGCGGTAACCCGCCTCATCGTGATCAGTGGCAGCCGCGCAATACACCAGGTAATCCACCGCTCCGACCGGCCAGGTCGCCGGGCAGTCTTCATTGAACAAGTCACCGGCAACGCTAATGACGCCCTCGGGCAAGCGTGAAACGTCACGCCTCAGGCCATGAACCTCCCACCCGCAAGCGACCAATTGCGTAGCCAGACGACTGCCAATATCACCGCAACCGGCAATCAAAACAGAAGGCGCGGACATCAGAAAACTCCCTCAAGAAAGGTACAGACTAGCGCCCGAAATGGATGAGCGGCTAGTAATGGAGGAAAAAAAGAGACGCTATTACTTTTGTTAACAAGAATTAATTGCAATAATGCCAGCCACTTTTGTTCTCGGCCTTACGAGGCCTGGAAGAGCATCTACCGTTTTTCTTTCTCAGGTCCGGCCAGCATGACACCCAATCAATTCCCCGCTTCGCCAACCAAACGACCTCGCGCCTGGAGCGCGGTGGCCGCCCTGCTGCTCAGCCTGATGCTGGCGCCGACCGCCGCTTTCGCTGACGCACAAGCGCCAGCCACTCCGGCTGCCGCCGCTGCTGCTCCAGCTCCAGCTCCAGCTCCAGCCGATCATGTTACCCCAGCTGCGACCGACCCGGCCCAAGCCGTAGACACCACCGCCGAAGACGTTCCGGAAGTCCTCGAAGCCGACAACACTCTGGGCATGGCCCACGACCTGTCCCCATGGGGCATGTACCAGAACGCCGACATCATCGTGAAAATCGTGATGATTGGTCTGGCCATCGCCTCGATCATCACCTGGACCATCTGGATCGCCAAAGGCTTCGAGCTGATGGGCGCCAAGCGTCGTCTGCGCACCGAAATCGTCCACCTGAAAAAAGCCACCACGCTCAAAGAAGCCAGTGCGACAGCCACCAAGCAAGGCACCCTTGCCAATTTGCTGGTGCATGACGCCCTGGAAGAGATGCGCTTGTCGGTCAACAGCCGCGAGAAAGAAGGCATCAAGGAACGCGTCGCCTTCCGCCTTGAGCGTCTGGTTGCAGCCTGCGGTCGCAACATGAGCAGCGGCACCGGCGTGCTCGCCACCATCGGTTCCACCGCGCCGTTTGTCGGCCTGTTCGGCACCGTGTGGGGCATCATGAACAGCTTCATCGGTATCGCCAAAACCCAGACCACCAACCTCGCCGTCGTGGCTCCCGGCATCGCCGAAGCCCTGCTGGCAACCGCGTTGGGCCTGGTTGCAGCGATTCCAGCCGTAGTGATCTACAACGTCTTTGCCCGCTCCATTGCCGGTTACAAGGCGCAAGTATCCGATGCCTCAGCTGAAGTCCTGCTGCTGGTCAGCCGCGACCTCGATCACCTGCCGACCACCGAGCGATCCGCGCAACCCCACATGGTCAAAGTAGGGTAATCAGCCATGGGCTTGCATTTGAAAGAAGGCGCAGATGACGATCTGGCCGAGAACCACGAAATCAACGTCACACCGTTCATCGACGTGATGCTGGTGCTGTTGATCATCTTCATGGTGGCGGCCCCGCTCGCCACCGTGGACATCAAGGTCGACCTGCCGGCCTCCAGCGCCAAACCGGCGCCACGGCCAGAGAAACCGGTGTTCCTCAGCGTCAAGGCTGACCAACGCCTGTTCCTCGGCGAAGACGAAGTGAAGGCCGAAGCACTCGGCGCCACCCTCGACGCCAAGACCAAAGGCAAGAAAGACACGACGATCTTCTTCCAGGCCGATAAAGGCGTGGATTACGGCGACTTGATGAGCGTGATGGACAACCTGCGCTCTGCCGGTTACCTGAAGGTGGGTCTGGTCGGACTCGAGACGGCAGTCAAGAAATGATCACGACGCGCCAAAAGCTGACGCGTTACAGCGGGAGCCTGGCCGTGGTGCTGGGCGTCCATGCGCTGGCCATTGCGCTGGCGCTGAACTGGACGTCGCGCCCACCGATCGAGCTACCGCCGCAGGCAATGATGGTCGAGTTGGCGCCGGTTCCGGCCCCGCCACCGCCGGCACCGCCGAAGGTCATAACGCCGCCACAGCCACCCGCTCCGGTGGAAGAACTGCCGATACCGAAGCTGGCTGAAGCGCCAAAGGCCGAGATCGCCGTGCCGAAACCGGTCAAACCCAAGCCAAAGCCTCAACCGCCCAAGCCTGTGGAGAAAAAGCCGGAACCGCCTAAAGAGAAGCCGTCCGAGGAAAAACCGAGCGACGCGCAACCGACTCAGGCGCCAACAGAGAAATCCGCTCAGCCGGCACCGGGCCCATCACCGGCGCAGCAAGCGGCCAAGGCCAGCTGGCAAGGCACCCTGCTCGCTCACTTGGCCAAGTACAAGAAGTACCCGGCCAGTGCGCAGGCGCGGAACAAGGAAGGCATGAACCGTCTGCGCTTCGTGGTAGATGCCGAAGGTAACGTGTTGTCGTTCGAACTGGTGGGCGGCTCTGGTACTGCCGATCTGGACCGGGCCACCCTGGAAATGATCCGCCGCGCCCAACCGCTGCCAAAGCCACCGGCCGACATGTTGACCAATGGCGCCATCGAAATCGTTGCACCGTTTGTTTACTCGCTGGAAAAACGCCGGCGCTAAAACGCCGCAGATCCCCATGTGGGAGCGGGCTTGCTCGCGAAAGCGGTGTGACAGTCGACATCAACTTTGACTGACACAGCGTCTTCGCGAGCAAGCCCGCTCCCACAGGGGATCCTCAGCGACAGAAATAGCGGCGATAAGGCACCCGAAAGGTGCCTTTTGCATATCCGCCAGCGGCAAACCTGCTTTGCCCTGTGTCACTCAACGCACTCAGTCTGATAACGTGCGTCTATCGATTGCAGCCGGTATGCTTGGCTCGCAACTTCATGGACGCTTGCTATGACTCTTACAGAATTACGCTACATCGTTACCCTCGCCCAAGAGCAGCACTTCGGCCACGCGGCCGAGCGTTGCCACGTCAGCCAGCCGACCCTGTCGGTGGGCGTGAAAAAGCTTGAAGACGAACTCGGTGTGCTGATTTTCGAGCGCAGCAAGAGTGCCGTGCGCCTGACCCCGGTTGGTGAAGGCATTGTCGCCCAGGCGCAGAAAGTGCTGGAACAGGCCCAAGGCATCCGCGAACTGGCCCAGGCCGGCAAGAACCAGCTGACCGCGCCGCTGAAAGTCGGCGCCATCTACACCGTCGGCCCGTACCTGTTTCCGCACCTGATTCCACAACTGCACCGGGTCGCCCCGCAGATGCCGTTGTACATCGAAGAAAACTTCACCCACGTGCTGCGCGACAAACTGCGCAACGGCGAGCTCGACGCGATCATCATCGCCCTGCCGTTCAACGAAGCCGACGTGCTGACCCTGCAGCTCTACGACGAGCCGTTCTACGTCCTGATGCCGGCCCAGCACCCGTGGACCCAAAAAGAATCCATCGACGCCGCCCTGCTCAACGACAAAAGCCTGCTGCTGCTCGGCGAAGGCCATTGTTTCCGTGATCAAGTGCTGGAAGCCTGCCCGACCCTGGCCAAAGGCAACGACGGCGCCAAACACACCACGGTGGAATCCAGTTCCCTGGAAACCATCCGCCACATGGTTGCGTCCGGCCTCGGCATCTCGATCCTGCCATTGTCGGCAGTTGACAGCCATCACTACGCCCCCGGCGTGATCGAAGTGCGTCCACTGACGCCTCCGGTGCCGTTCCGCACCGTGGCCATTGCCTGGCGCGCGAGCTTCCCGCGGCCGAAGGCGATTGAAATCCTCGCTGACTCCATTCGCCTGTGCTCGGTGGCCAAGCCGCAAGCACCGGTGGTTGCGGCCTAAGTCGCTGCCATGACCGAGTTGTCGCAAGTGTCGGTGACCGCACTCAAGGGTGTCGGCGAAGCCATGGCCGAGAAGTTGGCCAAGGTCGGCCTGAAGAATCTCCAGGACGTGCTGTTCCACTTGCCGCTGCGCTATCAGGACCGCACCCGCGTGGTCCCGATCGGCCATTTGCGACCCGGGCAAGACGCAGTGATCGAAGGCACCGTCAGCGGCGCCGATGTGGTCATGGGTCGCCGCCGCAGCCTGGTGGTGCGCCTGCAGGACGGGACCGGCGGGCTCAGTCTGCGTTTCTACCATTTCAGCAACGCCCAGAAAGAAGGCCTCAAACGCGGCACGCGCATTCGCTGCTACGGCGAAGCGCGACCCGGTGCGTCGGGGCTGGAAATCTACCACCCGGAATACCGCGCCATTACCGGCGACGAGCCGCCGCCGGTGGACGAAACCCTGACCCCGGTTTACCCGCTCACTGAAGGCCTGACTCAACAGCGCTTGCGCCAGTTGTGCATGCAAACCCTGACGATGCTCGGCCCTACCAGCCTGCCCGACTGGCTGCCGACCGAACTGGCGCGGGACTATCAACTGGCGCCGCTGGCCGATGCGATCCGCTACCTGCACCACCCGCCGGCCGATGCCGACGTCGACGAACTCGCCCTCGGTCATCACTGGGCGCAGCACCGCCTGGCCTTCGAAGAACTGCTGACCCATCAACTATCCCAGCAGCGCCTGCGCGAGAGCATGCGTTCCCTGCGCGCGCCGGCAATGCCGAAAGCCACCCGGCTGCCGGCCCAGTATCTAGCCAACCTCGGTTTCACTCCGACCGGCGCTCAGCAACGGGTCGGCAACGAAATCGCCTACGACCTCAGTCAGCACGAGCCCATGTTGCGGTTGATTCAGGGCGACGTCGGCGCGGGTAAAACCGTGGTCGCTGCCCTCGCTGCACTCCAGGCCTTGGAGGCCGGTTATCAAGTCGCGCTGATGGCGCCCACCGAAATCCTCGCCGAGCAGCACTTCATCACCTTCAAACGCTGGCTCGAACCGCTGGGCATTGAAGTGGCGTGGCTGGCCGGCAAGCTCAAAGGCAAGAACCGTGTGGCCGCACTGGAGCAGATCGCCAGTGGCACACCAATGGTGGTCGGCACCCACGCGTTGTTCCAGGACGAAGTGCAGTTCAAAAACCTCGCACTGGCGATCATCGACGAACAGCACCGCTTCGGCGTGCAACAGCGGCTGGCGTTGCGGCAGAAAGGTGTCGGCGGGCGGATGTGCCCGCACCAGCTGATCATGACCGCGACACCGATTCCCCGGACGCTGGCCATGAGCGCCTACGCCGACCTCGACACCTCGATCCTCGACGAACTACCGCCTGGCCGGACCCCGGTGAACACCGTGCTGATCACCGATACCCGGCGCGTCGAAGTCATCGAACGGGTGCGCGGCGCCTGCGCTGAAGGGCGCCAGGCCTATTGGGTGTGCACGCTGATCGAAGAGTCAGAAGAGCTGACTTGCCAGGCTGCCGAAACCACTTACGAAGACCTCACCGCCGCACTTGGCGAGTTGAAGGTCGGGCTGATCCACGGTCGCATGAAGCCCGTCGAAAAAGCCGCGGTCATGGCCGAATTCAAGGCCGGCAACCTGCAACTGCTGGTCGCCACCACGGTGATTGAAGTCGGCGTCGACGTGCCCAACGCCAGCCTGATGATCATCGAAAACCCCGAACGCCTCGGGCTCGCGCAATTGCACCAGTTGCGCGGTCGAGTCGGTCGAGGCAGTGCGGCCAGCCATTGCGTGCTGCTCTACCATCCGCCGCTGTCGCAAATTGGCCGTCAGCGTTTGGGCATCATGCGCGAAACCAACGACGGGTTTGTCATCGCCGAAAAAGACCTTGAGCTGCGCGGCCCCGGCGAAATGCTCGGTACGCGCCAGACCGGCCTGCTGCAATTCAAGGTCGCCGACCTGATGCGCGACGCCGATCTGCTGCCCGCCGTGCGCGACGCCGCCCAGGCGCTGCTGGAACGCTGGCCGGATCACGTCAGCCCGCTGCTCGACCGCTGGCTACGTCATGGGCAGCAATACGGCCAAGTGTGAGCACCGTCGCAGTTTCTGAACCACCGTTCTGAGCAAGCTGGTTATACTCCTGCCATTGTTTTAAAACGGATACAGACCATGACCGAAGTTGCCCTCGCACCTGCCACCCCGCACGCTCCGTCGGTTATTCGGCTGATGCTGGGCAAACTGGGTATTGCGTACGAAGAAGTCCTCGACCATCACGGCCTGAACGCCGCACGCAAAGTGCAGGCTGTTCTGCTCGATGACGCCGTGGGCACGCTCATGGTGCTGTTCCCGCAGAGCCAATTGCTGGACCTCAATAGCCTCGCCGAATTGACCGGCCGCCGCCTCACCGCCGTGTCGACTGAACGGCTGGTAAAAATGCTCGGTAAACACAACCTGAGCCTGCTGCCCGGTATGCCGGCGCTCACCAGTTCACCGTGCCTGTATGAAGAGAGCCTGCTGCGCGAGCCGAAGTTGCTGATCAACTCGGGCGAGCCCGGCGTGCTGCTGGAAGTCACCAGTGAAGACTTCAAGACCATGCTGACCAAGGCCAGCGCCGCCAACTTCGGCGAAGCGCTGACCAGCATTCGCCCAAACCTCGACCGCCCTCACGATGACCGCAAGGAAATCACCCAGGCCGTTCAAGCGTTCACCGCGCGGCGCATCCAGCAGCGTCTGGAAGAGACCATCGAAATTCCGCCGCTGGCCGAGACCGCGCAGAAAATCATCAAACTGCGCGTCGACCCCAACGCCACCATCGACGACATCACCGGCGTCGTCGAAACCGACCCGGCCCTGGCCGCACAAGTCGTGAGCTGGGCGGCGTCGCCGTACTACGCGTCACCGGGCAAGATTCGTTCAGTGGAAGACGCCATCGTGCGAGTGCTGGGCTTCGACCTGGTGATCAACCTGGCGCTGGGCCTGGCCCTGGGCAAAACCCTGAGCCTGCCAAAAGACCATCCGCAACACACCACGCCCTACTGGCAGCAATCGATCTACACCGCCGCCGTCATCGAAGGCCTGACCCGCGCCATGCCGCGCGCCCAGCGCCCGGAGGCCGGCCTGACCTACCTCGCCGGCCTGCTGCACAACTTCGGCTACTTGCTGCTGGCCCACGTCTTCCCGCCGCACTTCTCGCTGATCTGCCGCCACCTGGAGGTCAACCCGCACCTGTGCCACAGCTACGTCGAGCAACACTTGCTGGGCATCAGCCGTGAACAGATCGGTTCGTGGCTGATGCGCTACTGGGACATGCCCGAAGAACTGGCCACCGCGCTGCGCTTCCAGCACGACCCGGGCTACGACGGCGATTACGCCGAGTACCCAAACCTCGTGTGCCTGGCTGTGCGATTGCTGCGTAGTCGCGGGATTGGCTCTGGTCCGGATGAAGACATTCCGGATGCGTTGTTGGAGCGTGTTGGCCTGACTCGCGACAAAGCCAACGACGTCGTCAGCAAAGTGCTTGAGGCTGAAGTGCTGCTGCGCGAACTGGCTTCGCAATTCACCCAGGCGTAAAAAGCATTCGGGAGCAGGCTCGCTCCCACAGGATTTAGGTGATCCCTGTGGGAGCGAGCCTGCTCGCGATGAATCCAGCTCGGTCTAACTGAATAACTCACGCAAGATAGCGCAAAACCCAACCGCCAATCACGTCGGGCCAAGGTTCAGCATCCACCCAGTAGTTGCCACACAATACGATCCGACCATCGCCCATGACCGTCATGTCCTGAGTCGCCGTAAACAAGCCCTCTTCCAGGAAAACGCTATAGCCATCACCGTCGTTAAAATCCGCATCCAGCGAACCATCAGGAAGATATCGCGCAGTCACGGCACAGAGATCTTTACTCACATAGCCGTCACCACCACTCCCGCTGACGATGAATGCTCCATTCGCCTGCAAGGCGCATTTGTCCCAACGGAGTCCCTGAGGCAACATATTGGAGAACAATGGCTGCCCTTCATTGAAGACACGGTTGAAAGAGTCGCTAGCATTTAGAACAACAATCAGTCCTGTGTTTTGCCTATCCTCCCGGATTGCTAGGCCCACTGCGACAATTCTGCCATCGCTCTCATTGACCTTAATTGCACGAAGCTCAGTCCAGAGCATATTGGCAGGAGACAAAATCAAGGGCCGGCCGCGATTAAACTCAGGATCGACTCGTCCCTGCGCGTCAAAACGCGTCACAAAGGCAACCAGCGGATCGGTTTCGCTTTGGAAATTGCCGCACACCAATACTCGGCCGTTCGCCTGAACTGCGACAGCAACGATGGTAATGTAGTTAGTTGTGATACCTCCCAGATCGATGTACGCAAAGCCTGTCCCATTAAAACTCTTGTCGGGAGAACCATCGGCATTTAGTCGAAGCACAGCCTGTCCAGAATTACCCGAAGCATCCCAGTGGTATTTGGCCAGAATGATTTTTCCATCCGGATCCTCAGCCAAAGAAGCAACTGCGCCACTCATCATGGCCTTGGGGGCTTGCTCAGCGCTATTTTCGCCATGCCGATGAGCTTCAATACCCTTGGTATCCGACCACTCGGAATCGCTCCCAGGTCTGTTGGGTAAAAGCAGTACGCCGCCCTCACCGAAGTTATCTGCCAGTTTGCCATCTTTGCGTTGACGCAAGACCACCATGCCTTGCCGATACTGACCGCTGATCAGCCATCCGCCGTCGGCCAATGGAGTGAAGCCACGCAGGATCTCCATTTCGTGATCGGGCAAAATCACGTTAACAACCCCTCCAACGCCAAACTGATCATCAGGGGTCCCATCTGCATTCAGCTTTGCCACCGAGACAAAAATCTTGGGCGTCTGGGACTGAATGACCACAAGTAACTTATTGTCGGGTAACGCCAGGACAGCACCTGGAAGTTTTCCGGAAGCACCGGGGATTGACAGCTTGAGCACTCCCTTCTCGCCAAAGCTTGGGTCAAGAGTGCCTGGTCGCGCCGCTGATTGAATCTGAGTCATGGCCTTGCTCCGTCGATAGTGATGAATTCGTTTCGGATTCGAACTTCATTGGAGCAGTTAACCCCAACGCTCAGCACCTGTAAGAAATGACAGTTCTATTGTCTTTTCAGGCCAAAGCGCTGACCCTTTAAGCCTTAACGTCAGCGGACATCAATTTGATCAACGAGCGGTCGCAGGCTTCTTCCGCGGCTTCAAATACTTGGTCAACCCCTGGAACCACATCACCAGCGCCGGGTTGCCCTTGATCTGAATCGACTTGTCCTGAATCCCCGTCATAAACGCCAACTGCTTGTTCTTCGCCTGCATCGTGGCAAAACCATACGCCGCATCTTTGAAGGCAATCGCAAACGCAGGCTCGGCATACACGCCAGACTTGCTGGTAATACGCTGATCCTTCACAAAGAAATGCCGCGCCACTTTCCCGTCCAGGGTCTGTAGCTGGAACACCAATTCCTTGTCACCCAACTGCTGCTGAAACGCAGGATTAGTCCGACTTGCCTTACCCATCAACAAACCCAGCATCCACAGAAGAAAACGAAATTTCATGCGCACAGCCTCAAAAGGAAAATGAACGGCCGGCGCAGTGTAGCGGCTTCAAGTGAGAACGCCACTGTCTGGTTGCGTTAGAAGAAGATGCAGGTGTTTTTGACGCCAATGACTACCAAGTCACGCCAACCTGATCGTTCCCACGCGCAGCAAAGGAATGCGCATCCCGTGACGCTCCGCGTCACCTCCCGACACCGCCCCTACACCTGAAGAAATACAATCCTGTAGGAGCTGCCGAAGGCTGCGATCTTTTGATCTTGATCCCCTCAAACCTCTCGGACATTTCCTTCAACATGCCGGGCTGTCCGTGAACTAGGCAGTCTTCGGTATCACCGATAGTCTCTGGTGGTCGCCGCAAATCGGTGACACGGACGTGCAAGTCCGGTCTGGAACACATTCGTTATGGCTATTGACCGAGCATTTTCTTATGCTCGCGAATCGTTATGGCGACTGTGTGTGGGAGACCTTCGGGTCTGCCGGAGTTCCGGACCGGTCTTGCACACCTATACACAGTTGCCACCTCTTTCGAAGTGCGAGCGAAACGGTGTCAGCTCCAATTTCCGGAAGATACCTAATGATCAAACCAACACCGAATCCCCCCGAACACGAAGACACATCCCCCTACGAATCCTTCGATTCCAAAAAACTCCACGAAGCCGCCGAACGCGCCCTCGATCTTCACCTCGGCACACCCGCGGATAAAAAACCTAAACGTCGCAATGGCGACCTCTTCAGCGTTTGCCCCGACATCAACACAGAAACCCTCCTCGCCAACGCCTCGGAAGACCTCTTGTCCATCAGTGCCATCGCCGCCGGCCTCGCCGACGGTGTGGACGGCTCACGCCGTTCCGTTGCCCTGGCGCTCAGCCGTATGGCCGACGGGGTGCATTTGCTGGTTGAACGAGCGCTGGATCATCTGAATGAACCGGAAATGGCGGCGATTTTCGCCAAGCAACAAAGCCGAGTCAGCTGACATGTAGGAGTCGGCTTGCTGGCGACAGCGGCGCATCAATCGATGTAAAAAAGGGGGACTTGGCGTCCCCTCTTTCAAAGATTTCACCGCTCCGGTGAAAGATCAGTTATCAACAAATCTCCGCGCTAATAACATTTGCCTACCTCGGCAGATTCGATTTTTTGCGATGTCAACCGCTTCACATTATCAGGGGCATATGGACTTCCTTTGTCGGAGGCCAATTGATAACAAGCCAAAGCCCGAGGCAGATCTGTCGTACCTAGATTCCCCTTCTCAAAGGTCGAACCCAGATAGATGATTGCATCCGTTGAGCCCATGGAAGCGGCGCGAATAAGCTCTTTTTCTGCCTCAACCGGATGCTGACATGGCCCTTTTCCAGCCGTATCGTTGCCATCGCAATAAAAGTTCGACAATCCGAAAGCACCTCTCGCCAACGTGGTCGCTGCTGCCTTGTAAAGTGTCTCCAATTTGTTGGTTTCCAATTGAGGCGCCATCCCCGAAAGACTCAGCTCCGCAGCAGACAAGCTTGCCTCGGGATCCCCCGACGCCGCGGCACATACATAGTTTTCCAAGATGGCTTCAAATAGCTCTTTCGCTAACGGAGACTGCGCAACGCCGTCTAGCCCATTGAACGCTTCCGCGCGTTGGAAACAGATGCTCTCTGCGCGGCTCATGCCCGCCTTACTTGGAGCAGAAAGATCTTTCTGATTGATCGACCAGTCTTCAACCCCCACAAGCACCCAACATGCCTGACGGGCAAAGTTAAAGATCTTGATATTGCTGTTACCTGCCCGTTTATCCACAACGTTGACGTGACTGTCGTCCACCTTTCGGATCTCAACCCCTTCAGCCTTTTCTGCTCCCATCGCTGCCATCAGCGGAAACGCCAAACCGGAATTCGTTTGCGCAGTAATGAAAGGTTCAAACTGGCCCGGCTCTTCTGTTTGCTTCAACACCAGTATTTTCACTGCCTGCGCAGTAAGACGCTTCTGGGACTCAGCATTGACGGAGAACAATGGCAGAAACTGAGCAAAGTTCTGAGATGGACAGGAGACATCTGCCCCATGCCCTACAGCTGAGCCACTCACGATATCGGGCGCTACATTGTCCAGAAAGACTGAACGCTCTCGACTCATTCTTGCGATGCAATTGTTCACGGTCGTCGTGTAGGCAGAAGTACCTGGTTTAATCTCAAACGCTTCGAGCGGACAATTCGCGTCACGCAATTTTATCCACGCGCGCTGTGCTTCTTTGACCTTCGCCGTATACGCCGTACCCGTGTCGGGTTCGGCTCGATACTGAGTTTCGAGTCGAGCCATCAGTTGGTGATAACTCGTATTCAACTGTGAATCGGCAGCGATTTTCGACACCTCAGAGCACTTATCAACTTGTTGGCTTGTGGTGATCCCGGTGCACTCATCCTGAGCAAGCGCGATTGAAACCGGCAGAACGGCTTGGCATGTCAGCGCACAAATAACCCTTAAAACGAAGCGTTTCACTGTCTTCTATCCTTGATCTATTCAGATGAAATCTAGGCAACCTAATCTGCGGAAAAATTGGTGAGACAGACCGTTGGCTCATTCATTTTCCAGTAGGTGCTGAGCAGAGCTCTCTTCTCACGCTCTACGAGCAGATTGGCAAAGTCGTCACCACAAGCTGGAGTCAGCTCCTTGAAAAAACCTGCTTCGGGCTGGTAAACAAAAATCCTGTGAATGGTGTAGGTGCCCATTCCGTCATCGATCTGCCAGACCGAAAAATCCTTTACACCGTCGAAATTGAAATCATCTATTTGCACATGCAGTTCGTTTTCAGCTTGAAAAGCGATTGTCCGAGATTCACTTTGGGTATCGCTTTTAACAGCGACCGTTAACATTGAGCCTTCCAGCACGAGCGTCGCTTCGACGTTTTTGGTTGGGCTGAAAGTGGTTGCATCGGCAAATACCGGCGCCGTCCACAGCAGGCCGAGCAATGATATGGCTAGATACTTGAATCGCATGTGCTCGCCCTATTCCCACTTACATCCGGTTTCCAAAGAAGAGTCGATGCTGGCATTAATCATGAAGCTGTACGCCTTGCCATTAGATTTCTTCGTGTACGACATCGAGACTATCTGAGCGCCCTGAGTCACCAACTCATAAGTTCCCGTGACCTTCCCGCCCATGACTTCAGACCATATCGTGGTGTGCTGCCAGGGCGCCTGCGGGTCGAGTATTTCGTCTTGGGAATCCTTCAACACGATAGAAATGGGGACGTTCGATTTGGCATACTTTACGAAACCACCTGACCACTTGCTGACTGGTTCATAGTACGTTCTGAATTCAAACTTTACTGGGCTTAATTGGGAGAGTTCAAAGCATAAAGTCTCGGTGGTGACGTCGCTTTGGGCCGCAGAGGAAAACAAACCTATCAGCACCAGCAAAAATCTTTTCATACTTAATATAAAGATGACAGATTTATTTAACGACTCGCCACAAAATGGCGAGATCAATTAAACAAATCCGCCCCCTTTTCCCTTTTTCGTTAAAGACTAGAAGAAATTCCAGAGCGCTCAAATACTCGCGCCGGGATTTTTGACTTTTTGTTTACCGACAGCATGAGCTTTTTATATTCAGCATATTGTTTTACGGCATCGTTTTTGTTGCCAACCGCCCAGTTCGAATCCGCCAAATTTAACCAAGCGACCGCTCTATTTTGCTGAGCAATTACGATATCTTTTAGAAACGGGATAGATTCCGCCGCTTGATTATTCTCCTGTAGAAAATAGGCATAATCATTTATCGCTGAAACAACTACACCAGCCAATTCTTTGTCAGCCAGCCAAGCAGGCTTATAATTCTCCGCATAAGGAGAAAGCCCGATGATCGCCTCCTTTTTTTTTCATTTTTTAAACAACGACAGAGCATTGGCGTGAGCGAGATCAATCATTTCCGCATAAACAATTTTATGTTTCTTGTCATTGAGAAGAATTTTTCCGTAGTGATTAACCAAGCTATTATCTAATGCGCAAATTCCGACATCTTCCACATCAGTTATAATTATCGCCGCAGAATCACTCTCAACGTTTAGTTTTTTCCCCTGCGCTTGTTCTTCACTATAGCTGTTTATGCCGGTGCTAGTTGGCAAGAGGCTACCTTTAAAGCCTCCTTCTACAGCTGTTAAGCTGGCTGCGATTACGCAACTACCCGACGTAGCCTGCCCATTATCATTTCCTCCAGCAAGAACTAATAGTGAGGTGCTCCCTCGCACTTCAGTTACAGCTGCACTTCCTGAATTGGAAACGTAAAGCGCCAGACTGTTTTGAGCCATTGAAATACTAGCAAAAAGCACTGCAACAGAAAACACCAAAATATTAGTAGCCGCTTTCATCTTTCAAACGCGCCTGTGCTTTCGTCTTTTCTGAAAAAAATCGGTCTGCTACGCCCTGCTGCACTGCAATCCTAAAAAGGGACGGATTTATTTATGCCTGGCACATAGCACCCAATCCGCCCTTTCTCGATCAGCGCGTTATAAACTGTCACTCATACCAGCGCAGTCTGCAGCTTTTGAAATCACCTTACGCTCACCATAATTAAGCACGCACAATGGTTTTTTGAAGCTACCCTGCATTTTTTTACACGCTTTATCGTTTTTCTCCTGGTACACGCATTGAACGCCAGAAATAACTAGCTCCTTACTTGGAGAAACAGTAGAAATTTTCTCGTCACCCACTACGTACACACTTTCGTATATAGATCCGCCAACCTGCTGGATGTCTTTATAGTTACCATCTTCTAGTTCAATTGCACTTACAGGAATAGATCCAATGTACTTCGCCTCACTGCTTCCTGGCGGGACTGCATAAATCATATTTTGAGCGTTAAGGCCCATATCATCGCCACCAGGCGCCGAAAAAATGAGATACGTCTTAGTTTTATCAGACACATCTCTATATGTGTATTCTGATTCACACCCTCGCTCCGAGTTCTTTAACGTGAATACCTGTTCTTTGAATGAGAGTGTCAATTCACCGGGCACGTCACTCCCCTTTTTACACTCCAATTGACGATCAGCATCAGACCAAGCCACACCACAATAGAAAAATACACATACAGCGATTAAACGATTCATGGGCAAACCTCAAAAATGCTTCAGTAATTTATTTGTCAATGCTTCCCTACCCGGAAAGTTTGCAGCGGCAGGCCATGGAGTATTACCCACCCCAACCCCAGGCCCGTCTCCTCGAATACGTCTAGTCATGTCCGATATATCATTTAAGTCAGCAGTTTTTATTAGTTTATTTTTAGCCCAAAACCAACCTGCAGTATCTGCACAAGTGAATGGCTCATTCATAACTCTATCGGGGTTAATGATAACTGGCGGCCGCATTGTCGATTCTAATTGCGCAATAGAGGCAGCATTTTGTATTGGAAGCGTACTGGACTGACTCGCAGTTACGACGTTGCCTGAGATCCCCCACCACAAAGAATTTTTCCACCAATTCTCCAAGAATGAGTCTAATCGGAGCCACCCGCGATAAACCCAATACCCGGCGTAATTCGCTCTGCCAGTTAATTGCTTCATTCCTCTTCCTCTAAAATCACCCCCATCATCATATTTTATGTTACCAAGCCACCCCTTGAAATTCTTGGCGTTTGCGTAACGTCTAAAGTAGGTATACGGGTCTCCACTATATAACTCCGACATCCAGACAAGCTGATTTGTTTCCACTCCTGCTTGGCCAAAGAAGTGCGACCGCCTTAGACCACCTACGACAAGATACTTTAGAAGTGTTTTATTGATATGAACGACGTATTTAGCGATCTTGGCGTTCGTGGCTTCTGGATATATACCTTTTAGATCGCGCTCACTTAGCCAGCCGCATTGTCTAAAATTATGAATAAACTCTCTGGGAGGAAAATGCCAATGCGTATGATCAATACCCTCCAAAGCTGCCTCTTCCCAAAAGCCTAATGCTTGCTGGTGGGCTTTTAGCTTCGCATATCTGTCTTGGGGCAAAGGACCGCCCTCAGCAACTTTAAGCAACCAGCCATAGCGGGTATCAAAATCACTCTTGCACCACTCACTAGGGAATTTACATATGAATCGTTTTATACGCTCTTGAGTTTCCGCTGTTTCAAGTTTAGCTTTACTTACACCACGCTCAGAGACATAACGCTCTGACAGTTTTTTCTGTTCATCTGGAGAGAGTGCGTTATAAGCCGGGGAAGTTGCGATTCCGACCGCATCTGTGCTATCAGAAACGACTTTATTGGCGTCCAGACTCAAGAACGCTCTGATAAATACGGATTGGCAGTGGCTATCCGAATCCGTATCGTCATCAATTAGTCGCCAGCCCTGCCAATGTGGGAAGTCAGCATCGCTAAACTTATTAATTGTTAAAGAATTCAGGTTTACCCAACCCGATTTACTATCTTCACCTGCTTTTCCAGGAAACTTTATCTGACGCCAGTGGGCAGCGTCAGCAGGTACAAGACGATCCTCACCTAGCACTCGACCAAATCGCAATAGCTCGAACCCTGCGCTAGGGGACTGCGGAAATGTCTCTAAAGCTGTTTTGTATAAATCATATTCGTAATCTGCTTTCTCGACCTGGATTCCCAACTCAAACCCGGAATGGGTGAAAGTTGTGAGCTTACATTGTCCTTTGGCATAGTTCATTCGAACAAACAGGCCATTTTGCAATTCTGATGCTATTGCCCATTCGTACCCTTGTACTGAATCCGATGTCCCGGCAGATGGGGCTGGCGACCCGGCTTCCTGGATTGGGGCAGGCCCCGAGGGCATAGCTGGACAGCGGTAGACAACTGGCGAGTTGTTCTGCGCTTGCAGGATGTTTTGAGGAGGCTTCTCGTAAATGAGCACTTCGGGCGGTATAAAAAAATATGCATCACCCCAAAAGCTATCTACCCTTCCATGGCTTGTCTGGAATTTTAGATCTCTTTCTTTTCTTCCTACCAGGTTCTCAATCTGGCTTTGATCTGCAACCACCTCGAAGTGAATTCTGTCCTTTTCGCCATAGATGCTTCCAGCCTCTCCGACTTTATCCTTTCGGGAAATGGCCTTACCTTTTTGAGGACTTGCCAGCAAAATTTTCGATAGATGCATGTAAATGGAATAGAAAGCGACTTTAGCTTTCGCGCCTTCACCAATCTCAGTTTCATGTCGAATAACAACACACCCATCATCGGTCCATTTATCACGGTAGCGTAGCGGATGATTCGGATCAGGGTTCTCCGGCGTCGGATTTCGAAAGTACGCCAACGTTCCGTCAGAAATCGCGCGCACTGGCAAAGCGTTCTGACCGTCCTTTGGAGCGGTCAGGTGCATGCCACCATGCCAGTTGAGGTCAAAGCTCAGTGGATACCCACCATCGCCAGGAACGCCGCCAACCATGGCGCGAGCCAGGAAGGCCTCGTCGGTCTCTCCCGCAACTGGAGCTGGAATAAAGGGAGGGCTAATGATCATTCAAAAAATTCCTTGTTCATATTGACGCTTGTCAGTCCGTTCATAGCGAGAAAGGGTAATCGACAGTAGGTTTAACCTTCTCAGGCACCGCATTCCCCAACGCCTGATCCATCAAACTCCCCGCCTTATCCTTATCCGCAGCCCCCGGCAACACCGGCGGTTTAATCCCGATCCCGGTCCCCGATCCCACCGAACCACCGGCATTAATCTTCACCACCGGCCCAACAACCGTAATCCCACCCGCATCCAGCTTGATAAAACTCCCCCCGGCCTTAACCGTGAGTTCCATCCCGGCTTCGATGACAATCTTGTCCCCAGCCTTCAGATGAATCTCTTTCCCAACGCTAGTCAGCTGCGCAGTCCCCAGCTTCACATGCTGGTTCTGCCCAATCGTCAGGTGATCGTCCATCCGTGCTTCTGTCTTGCGATCTGCAATCGTGGTCCGATGTTCTTCCGCCTTCAGCTCGGTGTAAGTGTTCTTCTCCACCGTGTCGTGGCGCTCGTTACCCACGCGAACCTTCTGATCATGCTCAATGTTTTCATCCCAATCCCGCTGGGCATGGATGTAGATCTGCTCCGCCCCTTTCTTGTCTTCAATCCGCAGTTCGTTGTACCCGCCGCCGCCCGGTGAGCTGAGGGTTTTGAACACGCTGCGGGTTTTGTTCGCCGGCAGATCGTAGGGAACGAGGTTTTCCTTGTGGTACAGGCAACCGGTCACCAGCGGCCGATCAGGATCCCCTTCAAGGAAGGTCACCAGCACTTCCATGCCAATGCGCGGGATAGCAATGGCGCCGTAGCGGTCGCCGGCCCAGCTGGAGGAGACGCGCATCCAGCAGCTGGTTTTGTCATCAGCCAAACCTTCGCGATCCCAGTGGAATTGCACCTTGATGCGGCCGTACTGGTCGCAGTGAATCTCTTCACCTTTGGGCCCGGTGACCATGGCGGTCTGGCTGCCGAGCACACGCGGTTTCGGGTGTTCCAGCGCCGGGCGGTAGAACACGTCCCACGGGGTGGCGAGGAAGCGGTTGCGGTAGCCCTGGTGGAAGTCGTCCTTGTGGTCGGTGGTGTCGCTGGTGACCGACTCTTCGAGGACTTGCGGCTGTTTGCCTTCGTGGAAGATTTCGGTCAGTAGCCAGAGGTCGTTCCACTCTTGGCGTGGGTGGTCGGAGAGTTCCAGGAAGTGGCCGCTGATCAGGCGGGTTTGGTCACCAAAGCCTTCGGCCTGGCGGTAGTCGGCGCGGTGGCGTTCAAGGGCGCGCTGGCTGAGGAATTTGCCGCGTGCGCGGTCGATGAAGCGGCCGGGGTAGTCGTAGTCTTCGAGGTCCGGCGCATCGCTTTGCGCCTCGGGTTTGTAGGCGGACTCGAGTTGCAGGCGTGGTTTTTCGAAGTCGTAGTCGCGGCGGGTGACGCGGCCGGGGCGGGTTTCCAGGCGCAGTTTGAATCCTTTGATCACCGGCTCGTCGGCGACCATGCCGCTGCCTTGTACGTAGGCGGTGGGCTGCCCGAGTTTTGGAAACACTGTCTGGTCATCGCCGAATACCAAAAGATGACCTTTGGAACTGTGCTGGAAGTGGTAGTGAATGCCTTCTTCTTCGCACAGGCGTTGGACGAAATGCAGGTCGGTTTCGTCGTACTGCACGCAGTAGTCGCGGTCCGGGCACGGCTGGCTCAGCTGGAATTTGTAGGCGTTGGCCTTGATGCCGTGTTCGTCGAGGATCAGCGCGATGATTTTCGGCGCGGACATCTGCTGATAGATGCGCTGGTTAGTGCGGTGATGCAGGTATTGCAGTTGCGGCACCAGGGAGATTTTGTAGCGGGTCAGGCGTTTGCCGGCGTCACCTTGGGCAACGCGGTAGATCTGGCCGTGGATGCCGCTTCCCTGCGGATCGAACGCCAGAAACGCCTGTTTATGCAGGAGCTTTTCCAGGTCCAGATCGGGGTTTTCACTGACCAGTTCCAGGTCGAAGCGATACGGCTGGCTGATGCCTTCGGTGCCGGTGAACGACAGCACTTGCAGGTCGCCGACGTAGTCTTCAACCATTAGGCTGAAGTGGGTTTCATTAGCTGAGTTGAACATTGCTTGATCCCTGTTCGGTAGTCATCCGTTACGCCCGACGTCGCAGGCGTTGCAGCCAAGACGATGTGGCGCCCATAGCGTCACGCAGTTGGGCGGCAGTGATCGTTCGATCTGCCGCATTGAATGCCAGCGCCGTTCGCAGGGCTGGCCAGCAGTGTTTCGGTAGATTCCTGGGTGCGTGCAACTCGCGTTCGAGGTGGCCGTCGCGGGCCTCGGTCGAGGGCAAGCGGCGGAACGGGTGTTTGCCGCCCGCCAATTCGTAGAGCACGCAGGCCACGCCGTAGACATCGGCACTGGCCGACAGCGGTTGGCCTTCTAGCAGTTCGGGGGCGGCGTAGCCGGGGGTCCAGGCGTTGAAGCGGTTGCGGCTCAGGTGTGGCAGGCCGGGCAAGATGCCTTCCTCGGCCTGGCCCAGACCGAAGTCGAACAGGCGCACGCCTTCTTCGCTGAGCATCACGTTGCTCGGCTTCATGTCGCCGTGCAGCACGCCGCGAGCGTGGGCGAAGGCCAGCGCGTCGAGCAGCGGCAGCGCGATGTCGCGCAGTTCTTTCCACGGCAGGCCCAGCGGCCGCTCGCAGAGTAATTTGTCCAGGGTCAGCCCACGCATGAGTTCCATGGTGATGAAGGCGCGCTGGCAGTCGGTGTCCACTTCAAAGCTGTGCAAACGCAGCACGTTGTCGTGGCGCAGGCGTCGGGTCAGGGCGAACTCGCTGTAGAGCAAGGCACTGGCGTCCGGCGATTCGGCAAATTCTTCGCTGAGGATTTTCAGCGCGATGTAAGGGTCGGGATCGCCGAACTGCTCGCTCAGCAGATCCCTTGCGCGGTAAACCGCACCCATGCCGCCAGCACCGAGCAAGCGCTCGATGCGGTAACGGCCTGCGAGTACTTCCGGCATTTCACCGACGCTTGCCTTGGTCGGCGCCAACGCAGGTTCAGCCTGATGGGATCTGGCGAACGCAAAGTAAGTCAGGTTACTGGCCTCCTCGTCGGTCACCAGCAGGTCGTCGAGCGGCGGCATGAGTTGGGTCATTTTCGGATCACCACAGCAGTCAGGTTGTCCCGAGCCGAGCCACGCAGTGCGCCGTCGAACAGACGCTCCAGCGCAACGTGCGGCGCGGTCAGGCTCAGGGCGTTGCCCAAGGCATCGGTGCTCAGCCCCTGGTACAAACCGTCGCTGCACAACAGAAACGTATCGCCGGGGTAAACCTCGAGTTCGAGCACGTCCAGCGTCAGCACATCGGCTGCCCCAACCGCACGGGTCAGGGCATGGGCCGAAGGATGCGCACGGGCGTCCTCGATGCTCATCTGTTGCTCGTCGATGAGTTGCTGTTGCAGCGAATGGTCCTTGGACAGCTGATACAAACGCTGGCCACGCCACAGGTAGCAACGGCTGTCGCCGGCCCAGATGCAGGCCGCGCGATTACCTTCCACCAGCAGCGCCACCACGGTGCTGCCCATGATGCTGTCGTGGCGCCCGGCCGTGACGGTCAACTCCTGACCCAAGCGGCGGTTGAGCCAGTGCAGGCACTGGCGTATGCCTTTGAGTCGTTCGTCAAAATCATCCTGCACCGGCAATTCCGCCAGGCTGGCGACGATCAACTGGCTGGCGATGTCGCCACCCTGATGACCGCCCATGCCATCCGCGACCACCCACAGCCCCTGCTGTGGGCAGTCCAGGAAAGCATCTTCGTTGCGCGCCCGAACCTTGCCCGGATCGGTACGCGCAGCGCTGCGCCAGGGACTGGCAACCAGCATCAGAGCTGCACCGGCATACGGAAGGTACGCAGCACGCCCATGTCGAACGGGTTCGGTGTGCGTTGGCTCGACAGCAAGTAGTTGGCGCGCAGGCCGCCTACGTCAGCTTTGAGCACCAGCACATCGCGACCGCTCAGGTACTCGGTCTGCATCAGGTCGAACAGACGGAACAGCGACCATGGGCCGGTGTTCTTCTCGATGCCGATCGGGCGGCCGGCCATTTTGTCGAGGACCAGGCTGGTGCGACCATCTTCAGCATCGGTTGGCCATTTGAACGACACCGGCACGATTGGGCCGTGGCGGTATTCGATGGTCTTGTCGCCAAACTTGAACTCGGAACGGCTGACGGCGGGGTCGAGGGTGTACGGCTCCAGTTTGAACTGCACTTGTGGCTCGGCCGGATTGATCGAGAAGAAGCTCTGGCGAATCACTTGTGCCGCGGCCATCTGGTCGAGGTAGACCTTGGAGATCGGCATGCTGTGACCGTCGATGCTGCGCAGACGGTAGTTGCCTGGATCGCCACTCACGAACGGACGCATGTAGGTCTCGAAGAAGCGGTCGTTGATGCCCTGGGCCTTGAAGAACTCGCGGAAGTCGCTGATCGCAACGTCGCTGGTGCTGTGGGCGCTGAACGGGTAACGCTTGTTGATCGCCTTGCCATAGAAGCTGTACAGCTCGCTCTGATAACGCTGGTTCAGGTACTGGTAGGAATCGTTCAGCACCAGGCGCCAGGTGTCTTCAGCCAGTACGTTGAACCACACGCTGACCGGACGCGGCAGACGGTTCGAGGCATTGCGCAAGTTGCTCAGCGCATCACGCTGGCCGCTCATGCGGGTCTTGGCCATTTCGAACGCAGCCTGTTCCGGCGCACTGGCACGAGCGAGGCTCGCCAGTTGCAGTTGCAGGTCGTTGAGCGCCGTCAGGGCCGGGGTCAAATCAGCGGCCGGGCCGTTGTTGTCATCCAGCAAACGGTGCAGCGGTTCGAAGCGCCGTTGCAGGGATTTCTTCGCGGTGTCGGGCAGGTTCTTGGCCATGTCCGACGCCTTGTCCGCTGCAGCAGCGGCCAGTTTGCCGAGCTTGCCGCCCTTCTCGCCCAGTTTTTCAGCCGCCTCGGCGGCTTCATCCGCGGTGTCCGCGATCACCGGGAAACGGGTGTTTTCGCGCACTTCCACCAGCAGTTGCAGCACAGGCGAATTAGCGGACGTCAGGCCTGCCAATTGCTCGGCGCCTTCACCGGCGTCGTTGATCGGTGGCAAGGCAACCTGGCCGACCGCTTCACTCCAGAAGTTGGCGTAGTCGCGGAAGTACAGTTGCTCCAGTTCGACCATCAGGCGACGCAAGTCCATGCCGCTGATGCCCGAGCCTTCGCCCAGCACCCAGTTGTCACGCAGGATGTCGGTGACCAGCGCACTGCCCTGAACCGAGAAGTACTGCTGATAACCCTGTTGGGTGTAGAAACCCGGGATCACGTATTCGGTGCCGACAAACAGTGAAGCCTGCGGCCCCATGTGTTGGCTCAAACGGTATTCCGGCAGGTTGCGAGCCTGCTCGCGCAGCATCCGGTAAACCACGTTGGCCAGCGACTCGCTACGCAACACCTGACGCGCCTGGGCCACCAGTTGATCGTTCAACGGGTAGATAAACGGCTGCTTGAGCAAACGCTCGAAGTGCGTGTTCAAACCGTTCTGCACCGACGTGTTGCCGGCGTAACGCTGGGACCATTCGGTGGCGACCCAATCCTTGAGCCACGGGCCGTCGCGACGGTCTTTCATGTTCAACATCAGGTACGCACGCAGGCTGTTGAGCAGGCGTTCGCGGTCCTTCATGTTGGCGCGGATCTGCCCTTCCAGCAGCGTCGCAACCTTCGGCAGCAGTTGCGCTTCAAGCTCCCGCTCGTAGGCCTCCTTGACCACCGGATTGACCTCTTCGCCCTGGTACAGACCACCACGTTCGTGGTACGACACGTCACCTTTTTTCGGGAAGACCTGAGTCGCCGCGTAGCTGGTGTCGAGGGTCTTGAGCACCGCCATGGAGTCATCGCGCGCGGTCAGGGCCGAGCGCTGTTGAGTCCAGTTTTGCGCCAGGTTGCGCAGGTTTTCCAGACGCTCGTAGTTGGCCGAGAATCCGCCCGCCCACAGCATGCCGAACAGTGCCAGCGCCGCTAAAGCGCCCACGTACAGGGCACGTTGACCCCAGTGGATGCGGCTGCGTTCGCGTTTGTCCAGACCGGCCAGGTCGGCTTCGGGAAAAATCACCCGGCTGAGCAAGTGGTGAATGAAGCGCGAACGGCCGCTGCGCAAAGTCGGTAGCACGCCAGCGTTCATACCCAGATTGGCGCCGATGCCGGCGGTGGTCTGGTCCATCTCTTGAGTCAGGTGCGGCGCGCTGGTCAGGTAGAAACCGCGCAACTGGCTGACACGCTGGTAACGGTTGCCGGTGAACGCCATGTCGACGAACAGGCACAGGCGTTCGCCGATCTGCCCCAGTTGATGCGGGAAGTCGAGAATGCGACCACGGCGCTGGGTGTCGCGCTCCTGGTGCATGCGCATGATCACTTGGCTGTTCAGGCGACGCAGCAGCTCTTCGAACTCGGCGCGCAGGACGGCGACGTCGGTGCCGCTCTGCTCTTTGCGGAAGCTGGTGCCGAGCACCTGATCGCTTTCTTCGCGGGTCAGCTGATCGAAGAACTCGTCGAAACCGAGCAGCTTGTCGGCCTTGCTGAGGACCAGATAAATCGGCACATCAACGTGCAGTTTCTGATGCACGTCTTGCAGACGCGCACGCACCTGGCGGGCCAGGGTGTCGAGCTCTTGCTCGCTGCCGCCCACCAGTGTTTCCACCGGAATGGTCACCAGCACGCCGTTCAACGGACGGTTGCGGCGACGCTTGCGCAGCAGGTCGAGCAAGGTGTTCCAGGCGCTGCCATCGACGCCGTCTTCACCCTGGGCCAAGTAACGGCCAGCGGTGTCGATCAGCACACCGTGGTCGGCGAAGTACCAGTCGCAATGACGGGTGCCGAGGGTGTCGCGGGTCAGTTTGCGGTCGAGTTTGTTGATCGGAAACTCAAGGCCCGAGAAGTCCAGCAGGCTGGTCTTGCCGCTGCCCTGCGGACCGATCAGCAAGTACCACGGCAAATCGCTGCGCCAGCGCTCGCTGCGACCGCGATAGAGGCTCGAGGTCTTCAGGGTTTTCAACGCGTCCTTGAAGCGTACGCGAAGCTCTTTCTGCTCTTCGTCGATCAACTCTTCACGGCGGATACGGTCCTGGCCATCTTCGGTGTCTTCGATGGCTTTCTTGCGTACGCCAGCGCGCCAGCTGACGAAGACCATGGTCAGACCCCAGATCAGGAACAGCACACTGATGGTCAGCAGGCGGGAGGTCGAACCTTCCCAGAATTTGTAGTCATCGACTGCCAGCAGCGGCCCGACGAACCACACCAGCAGCGCGACGAACAGCACCAGCAGCAAGGTCCAGACCCAGGTCTGACGCAAGAATGCGCCGACTTTCTTGAAAAACTTTTTCATCACACGTCCCTGTTTACGGCTGCGACTGCGGCTGGACCGCGGCCGGATCTAGCTGCTGATAAGGTTGCAGAACGGTTTCGCGTTGCTCGCCCAATACCCAGGCAAAGCCCGAATACATCACCACCAGGCAAACCACGGTGAACAGCACCACCATCCACGCCGGCACGATGCGCACCAGGCTGCGGCGCTGATCGTTCAAGCCTTCCCAATGGGGCGACAGTTCGCGAGGTACGTCGCCGCGCAGTTGGCGAATCTGGCGATACAAGGCGTCGCGGATGCCTTCGAGCTCGAGCATGCCGCGGGCTTGCACGCGGTACTTGCCTTCGAAGCCCAGCGACAGGCACAGGTACATCAGCTCCAGCATCGGCAGGTGCTTGACCGGGTTTTTCGACAGGCGATCCAGCAGCTGGAAAAACTTCTCGCCGCCGAAAGTTTCGTTGTGGAAGCTGCTGAGCAGGCTCATCTGCGACCACTCGCTTTCGTTGCCCCACGGCGTGGTCACGACGGCTTCGTCGACCACGGTGCAGAGCACGTAACGCGCAGCCATCACCTGGCTGCTTTCGGCACCGTTGTGCAGGGCACGCACTTCAAACAGTTTCAGCCCGGCGGTCAGTCGCTCATTGAGCGCGTACATGTCTTCGCGGGTGCCGCTGTGCTTGAGTCGCACCACTTCCGACAACAAGTCGGAGGCGGCGGCGACCAGCGAATTGAGGCTGATGTTGAACGCTTCGGCCGGGCGCAAACGCGCGGCGTAGATCATCCGTTCTTCGAGCTGTTCAAAACGCGGCGGTGCGGCGAAATCGGTCAGCGGACTCTGCGCCGGGCCGTGGCCCTGACGGTCGAGCAGGACGGTTTTATCGTCCTGGTTGTGTTCCATGTCCTTGATCATGTCAGTCAGTTCCTGATGGCCCAGAATTTCAGTTCAAGCTCGGCAAATTCGCCGGACACGTGGAACGCGAAGCCGCCGGAGCGCTCAAGTTGTGCCAGGTCTTCGGAACTGAGTTCGAGAATGAAATAGGTTTTGTTGGAGTGGAACGCGATCTGCCGCGGGGCCACCGGCAACGGTTTGACCTTGATGCCCGGCAGATGCAGGTTGACCAGTTGGCGGATGCGCTCCACCGGGCCGACCTTGAGGTGCGCCGGCAAGCGATGGCGCAGTTCTTCGGAGTCGCAGTTGGCACTGGCGGCGAGCACGAACGAGGCCGAGCCCAGCAGTTTGTGGTCGTGCAACGGCGAGACGATGATCCCGTACTGGCGCGCTTGCAGGACCAGTTCGATGGCGTGCTGTTCGAGCACCATCGACAGCACCTGACGAATCGCTTCCATCAGTTTGCGGAAACTCGCACCCTGGTCGCTGTGCTGATAACGGCTGTCCAGACGCGGGCGTTTGCTGTCGCTGGAAAACGTAGCCAAGTCGCCGAGCATGGTCAGCAGCGTGCGGTACAACTCTTCCGGGTGAACCTGCTCCAGGCCGAGGTAGTGGCGCAGCAGCAGTTCGGTGCGGTTGATCAGTTGCAGCATCATGAAGTCACCGACTTCCGCGCCACCGACTTTGCCGTTCGAGCGGATGCGCTCGGCGATGGTGTCGCCCCGGTGGCCGAGCATGCTGATCACTTCTTTCAAGCACGACAGCAGGTAGCTGGACGAATGCGCCTGAATGTAGGTAGGCACGAAGTCCGGGTCGAGGCTGATCACGCCGTCGGGCGTGGTGTCGAGCACTTCGCAGATCTTCAGTTTCACGTAGGCCTGGTCGCTCTGCTGCTCGCCGAGCAACAGTTTGAAGTCCGGGCGACCACAGCTGACCTGGCTGGCGGAGTCGTCGCCGGCGTTGGAGTCGGCCACTTCCGCTTCGTACGCGGTATAGCGCGCCAGCACGTCGGATTGCTCCGGACGACGCGACTCGATGTGGTTACCGGTGACCAGTGGCAGCGCCAGGTAGATCGGCGTATGACCGGTGTTCGGCGGCACGTCGAGGGCCAGCGGCTCGGTGTTGCCGCCGAGTTCGAACAGGCTGCCGTCCGGCAGAATCCCCGAGGCCTGGCTGATCACCAGTTTGCCCATGTTGAGGAACTGCAAGTCGATGTCCAGGTTCAGGAAGCCCCAAGTGTAGCTGCCCAGCAACTGCGTGCGGGTCTTCATCTGGTGGTCGTAGTAGCGATCGTTGTGCTGGAAGTGCTGCGGGCGCAGCAGCATGCCTTCCTGCCAAATCACTTTATGGGAATTCATGATCAGTCATCCGCCTTGGCGAGCGTTTCGTTGCTGTTGCGAATACCAGCCTGGTCGAGGGTCAGATCAGCGTCGGTGACTTCCACCGGGGTGACTTGCACCGTGTAGCGCCATTTGGTTTCCGGCAGATCGCGATAGGCGGCGAGGATGCCGACGTAACGACTGCCCTCCTCCACGCTGAGTTTCATCTCCACGGTTTCACCGGGGCGCAGTTCAATTTCTTCGCTGGCCACCAGGTCCGGGGCCAGGGATTCCTTGGCGCGCTCGTACAGGCTGAAGAAGTCAGCGTTCTCGAACGTCACCGGATGCTTGAGCTCGAACAGACGCACAACGATCGGCGAGGGACGCCCGTTGAGGTCCGGGTTCAACTGATCGCTGGCGGTCAGTTTCAGGTTGAGCTTGGTGACGTGGGAATACGGCGACAGCGACGAGCAGCCGGCCAGCAGCACCAGGGCCGCGAACGCCGTCAGCGTCTTGAAAAAAGCGGTCGAGCAGCGAGACATGCGCATCATCCTTGGTGGTCGGTGTGAAGGGTGGAAATCAGGCGGATCTGTTCTTCGTAGGCCTGAGCGAAGTCGCGGGCCAGCAGGCGCTCGCTCCAGTCATCGTCCTGACGCAGGGCCTGGTGATAACGACCGTAAGCTCTCCAGCGACTGCCGGACGTGGCGAGCAGCGGCTTGTTGTCGCGCTCGAAACGCAGGGTCAACTGCTGTGGTGAAAAGTGCTCCAGCGTGCCGCGAACGGCAGCGCGACTGGCGGTCAGCAAGGCCACCTGATGCGCCTGCAAATCGCGGAACGCACGGGAGATCGCCTGCTCGGCCGGCAATTGGCCCGGCTTGTTCGGCTGCAACAAAATGCCCAACGCTTCGCCGGCATCGACGGCAAATTTGAGCGGGTTCTTTTGGGTGCCTTGCACGGTGGTCTGGGCCAGACGCAGTTCGTTTTTCAGTTCGCTGCGTGTGCGCAGGCTCTGCTGCAAACCGCCGACGCTTTGCTTGAGCAGGCGTGCAGCGTTCAGCGCTAGCGCTTCGCGGGCGTCGTGGTCGAGGCCTTTGAGGTCCACGCCCAGCGCCGCACCGAAGTGCTCCCAGAAACCTTCACTCTGACGCTCGACCGCTTTGGGCGGTGGCGCGGGTGCTGGCTCTGCCGGGGCGTTGATCAGCTCCGGCACCATCAGGCTTTCCATGTCGATGCGCGCATAGTCGGCGCGCTGACGGGTGTCTGAGAGGGTCGTGCTCGGCGAGATCAGTTCGTCGATTTCCGAATACACGCGTTCTTGCTGATCGAGGGCATTGAGCGGGTCGAGATCGAGAAACGCGTCATCAGGAATGATGCTGCCTGCCGCTTGCGGACGGCCGACTTCGACGTCGAAGGTTGCCGGGTCGCGCACCAGCCGCGCACGGATCTCGAAGTCACCCAGCACGTAGACACTGCCGTGCTCGATGCGCATCGCTTCGCCCTTGCGCAGGCGCGCGCCGCTTTCGCTGTCCTGGATACCGTTGCTGCTGGTATCGGTCAGGAAAAACGTACCTTCGCGGTAGCTGATCAACGCGTGGTGGTTGGACAGGTGACGCTTGCGGTCCGGGATGATCCAGTCGCAATCCTCGCCCCGACCGATCACGCCACCGGCCTGTTTGAAGGTCTTCTGGCACAAATCCGTGGGCACGAACTGCTTGGTGTTGAGCATTTCGAAAACCAGTTCCATGGTGATACTCCTTGCGGTCACTTGCCGCGATTGACCGCCTGCGGATCACCCAATGGGCGATAGGTGTTGTCGTTGTATTTGTAATTGCCGCTACAGCCGCCGAGGCCGCATAGAACGACGAGGGTCAGCAGGACGGCTTGCCAGTGACGAACAGGCATCAGAGGGTCTCCAGGGGTAGACAAAGTACAAAGCGCCGACCCGTTTGGGCGGCGCTGTTAGAAGCGGATGAGGTGAAGTCGACGGTCGTTTGCCTATCCATCGAAGTCACCGAGGTTGATATTCAGGCGCCCGAGGCGGTACAGCAGCGTGCGGCGTGGCAGCCCGAGCTCGCGGGCGGCGAGGGTCTGGTTGCCGTCGTTTTTGCGCAGGCAATCGAGCAACAGACTGCGTTCGACTTGCTCCAGGCGTTCGCGCAGGTTCAGACCGCTGCTGTCTTCCGGCATGGCTTCCATGCGCAGAGAGAAATGCTCGGCCAGTAACTCGCCTCCCTCGCACAGCAGCACCGCGCGTTCGACCAGGCCTTTGAGTTCACGCACGTTGCCGGGGAAGGCGTAACCGGATAGGTGATCCAGCGCCGCATCGGACCAGCACACCGCATCGCGCTGCAAGAACGAGCACGCCTTGTCGGCGAAGTGCCGGGCCAGGTCGAGGATGTCGCCTTCGCGCTGACGCAGGGCCGGCAACTCGATCGGAAATTGCGCGAGGCGGTAGTACAAGTCCTCGCGGAATTTTCCTTCGCTGACCAACACCGACAAATCCCGGTGAGTCGCGGCGATGATGCGCACGTCGATCTTGTGGGTGTCGTTGGAACCCAGCGGACGAATCTCGCCTTCCTGCAACACCCGCAACAGCTTGGCTTGCAGGGACAACGGCATGTCGCCGATTTCATCGAGCAGCAAGGTGCCGCCGTTGGCCGCGTCGAACAGCCCGGCACGGTCGCGATCTGCACCGGTGAAGGCACCTTTGCGGTAGCCGAACAGTTCACTTTCCAGCAGGTTCTCGGGGAACGCCGCGCAGTTCTGCACGATGAACGCCTGGGAACGGCGCGGGCCGCAATCGTGAATCGCCCGCGCCACCACTTCCTTGCCGGTGCCGGTTTCGCCGCGCAGCAACACGGTATACGGGCTGTGCAGGACTTTGCTGATCAGCGAATAGGTCTGGCGCATGGCCGAACTCTTGCCGATCAAACCGTAACCGCTGGCGCTCGGGACGCTGATTTTCGCCGGCAGCCGTGTATCACCGGTCGGCTGACGCAAACGTTGCAGCAAATGCAGTTGGCCAAGCACGAACGAACCGAGTTGCCCGAGGGAATCGGCAAAGCCTTGCAGGTCGATGTGTCGGCGACTGGCGCACAGCAGCAAGCCTTCGACGGCTTTCTGCTGATTGACCAGCGGCACGCACAACAGCGACTGCCAAGGCGTGGCCTGGGGCGGCAGGAAACTGGTTTCGTGCAGGCTGCCGCTCAGTTCGCTCAGGCTCACCACGCGGTTCTGGCACAGGGCGAATTGCAGCAGTTGTTCACCGTTGTAATCCGCCGGCAGGCTCGCCGCTTCCCGGGGTTGCAGGATGCCGTTGAGGCACTCGGCGTTCATCCCCAGGCACGTGTGAGTCGCGTCCAGCAGGTACAACTGCGTCAACTCGCAACCGCTGAGCTCGGCCAAGCCGCGCACGAAGTCACCCAGCAGCGCAGCACCGTCCGCCGCGCGCGACAAGCTGGCGAACTGCGCCAGCAAGGCTTCGGCATAGACCAGCGGTTGCGGCACTTGAGTGAACATCACACCCACCTCAGGCGAACTCGCACGTCACGCTGGCGTTGCCGTCGAGCGTCGCGTGAACGCGCTTGAGGCTTTCGCCGGTGGCCATCGCATCGAGCAAGCGGTCGGCCACCAGCGGCAGCACGTGCAGGTCGAGCAAATGGTCGATCAGGCGTGCGCCGCTGTCGCTTTGGGTGCAGCGTTCGGCCAAGTGATCGACGAGGTCCTGGGAGTACGTGAAATCCAGCTGACGACGGTTCAGGCGTTCGCCCAAACGGCCGAGTTTGATTTCGATCAGCTCGCGCAGCACCGGGCCACCCACCGGGTAGTAAGGCACCACACGCATGCGCGCCAGCAGCGCCGGTTTGAAGTGTTTGCTCAGCACCGGGCGAATGGTTTCTTCGAGTACTTCGGCCGACGGTCGCGCACCGTTTTCACAGAGCTCGGCGATGCGGTCGCTGCCCAGGTTCGAAGTCATCAGGATCAGCGTGTTGCGGAAATCGATCTCGCGCCCTTCGCCGTCGTTGGCCACACCTTTGTCGAAGATTTGATAGAACAGGTTGAGCACGTCCGGGTCGGCTTTCTCGACTTCATCGAGCAGCACCACCGAGTACGGTTTCTGGCGCACGGCTTCGGTGAGCATGCCACCCTCGCCATAACCGACGTAGCCCGGCGGCGCGCCGATCAGGCGCGAGACGGTGTGTTTCTCCTGGAACTCGGACATGTTGATGGTGGTGATGAAACGATCACCGCCGTACAGCAAGTCCGCCAGGGCCAGTGCAGTTTCGGTTTTGCCGACGCCGCTCGGGCCGACCAGCAGGAACACGCCGACCGGTGCATCAGGTTTGTTCAGGCCGGCAGCGGTGGCACGCATCGAGCGGTCCAGTGCGTGAACGGCTTGTTCCTGACCACGGATGCGGGTGCGCAAGTCGGTGGCGAAGCTCGCGACCTTGGCGTTGTGCTCGCGGGCCAGTTGCGCCAATGGCACACCGGTCCAGGCGCTGATCACCTCAGCCACCAAGCGCGGGCAGACTTCAAAACTCACCAGACGCTCTTTGACTTGCAGTTCAGTCAGGGTTTTGTGCGTTTCGTTGAGCGCGGCTTCCAGCGCTTCAACGGTTTGGGCTTCGTCGACTGGGACTTCAAGGGTTTCGATAACGGTGCCTTCGGCGTCCTCTTCAACCGTTACGGTTGGCTCGACAGCAGCGACCTCACGAGCCTTGGCCAATTGCTGACGCAGGTCCAGCAGGCGCTCTGCCAGTTCTTTCTGCTCGGTCCAAAGGGTTTCGAGGGCGACCCTTTCATCTTCGGCTTCGGCCAGGCGATCTTCCAAAGCGTCCAGCGCTTCGTGATCGATCAGCAGACCGGCCTCGGCATCACGGCGCAGGGCCTGACGCTGACGGCCACCTTCAGCCAGTTCACCACGCAGGCGTTCAAGGCTTTCCGGCGCGGCGGCGAGGCTGATGCGCACGCGGGCGCACGCGGTGTCGAGCACGTCGACGGCTTTGTCCGGCAGCTGTCGGCCCGCGAGGTAACGAGCGGACAACTCGGCCGCCGCCACCACTGCGTCATCGCGCAGGTAGATGCCGTGGCTCTTCTCGTAGACCTGAGCCAGGCCACGCAGGATGGTCACCGCTTCGCTGACGGTCGGTTCGTGCAGTTGCACTGGTTGGAAACGACGGGCCAGGGCCGGGTCTTTTTCGAAGTACTTCTTGTACTCCGCCCAGGTGGTGGCGGCGATGGTGCGCAACTCGCCACGGGCCAGGGCTGGCTTGAGCAGGTTGGCCGCGTCGGAACCGCCGGCATTACCGCCTGCGCCGATCAGCGTGTGGGCTTCGTCGATGAAGATGATGATCGGTTTCGGCGAGGCTTTGACTTCGTCGATCACGCCTTTGAGGCGACGTTCGAATTCACCTTTGACGCTGGCGCCCGCCTGCAACAGGCCCATGTCCAGCGACAGCAGCTCGACGCCTTTCAAGACTTGCGGCACTTCACCTGCCGCGATGCGCGAGGCCAGGCCTTCGACAATGGCGGTTTTCCCGACGCCGGCTTCACCGACCACAATCGGGTTGTTTTTGCGACGACGGGCGAGGATGTCGACCATCTGCCGGATCGCGCCATCGCGGCACAAAACCGGGTCGAGTTTGCCGTCGCGGGCTTGTTGGGTCAGGTTGTGGGTGAAGCGCTGCAGCAGCGATTCGCCGGGTACAGCGGGTTTGCCCGTGGCCGGTTGTTCCTTCTGCGACAGGGCGAATTCTTTCAGGCGCTCGATGTTCAGCTTGGCCAGCAATGACTGGTAGCGGCTGCCGGCGTAGCGCATCGGGTTGCGCAACAGCGCGAGGATCAACGCGGCTTGTTCGACCTGGCTTTGGCCCAGTTCAAGGTTGGCCACCAGCAACGCGTCTTGCAGCCACTGCACCAGTTCCGGGGCGAACACCGGGTTGCGCGAAGCGCTGTGCTCGACCCGCGATTGCAAGGCTGCGCTCAGCTCGCCGGCATCGACTTCGGCGT
This sequence comes from Pseudomonas sp. F01002, assembly GCF_004402115.1. Classification (NCBI taxonomy): domain Bacteria; kingdom Pseudomonadati; phylum Pseudomonadota; class Gammaproteobacteria; order Pseudomonadales; family Pseudomonadaceae; genus Pseudomonas; species Pseudomonas sp. F01002. The sequence goes on from NZ_SOPU01000018.1 coordinate 524,330, forward strand.
CTTGCAGCGCGCGTGCGAGCAAGCCTTGCGGGCGCTCCAGCAAGCCCAGCAGCAAGTCTTCGACGAGGATCTTGCTGCCGCCACGGGCGACGCAGCGTTCGGCCGAACTTTCCAGGTCACGACGGGTTTCGGCGTCCAGCGCCTGGATAAGTTGTTGCAGGTCTACGTTGATCATTGGTCATCTGTCCTTAATGAGTTTTGCTGCCCAGGGTCACCACGCCGTCCGCTTTTTCGCGGCCGAGCCAACTGGTCCATCCCAGGCGACAGGCGTTCTGCTCACCGATGCGCAGTTCGCGGATTTCTTCCTGGCGCAGCACCAGGCGAATGTCGTAATCGAGCGGGTCACGCAGGGTGAACCGCACCAGCGCGCAGAGCGGCTGGTAGCCGAAACCGATCGGCAGGAACTCGTGGAAGCGTTGCCAGTCGAGCTCGCGGATGTGGATGCGGAATTTGCCGCTGCGGTCGCGCACGTGTTCGCCCAGAACCAGGTCTTCGCCGAGCAGGCTGTTGGCGCGGCCCAAGCGATTGCGCTGCTCGTCGAGGATTTCGACGCGGCGCTCGATGCACTGCTCGATGGTCAGTTCGGCGTGTTTGAAGTAGTAACGCAGCACCGCTTCGATCAGCGCCGCCGAGTGCGCCCGCAAGCTGAGCAAGCCGAGATACGGCAGCAGGCGTTTCCAGTTCAGTTCCTGGGCCCTGCGGATCTCTTCGCCGCCGAGGCCGATCAACGCAAACAGCTGCGACGAAAACGGGTCGAGGGCGCCGCTCTGGAAGCTTGCGCGGTAGCGGTACTTTTTCCAGATCGGCAGCATCAGCCGTTGCAGGCGATGGTGAAACAGGTCGAGGAAATTGCGGGTCGGGTTGCCGTCTTCGCTATCGCCCAGGGCCTGTTCGCCGTAGAACGCCGGCAGTGGCGAACCAGAACCGACCAGGCCGATCAGGTTGAAACGCAGACGCGCGCGCATCTGCCCGTGCTCTTCGAAAAACTCCACGCGATCGACGTCACTGCCGGGGAAACCCAGGCTCGGGTTGGCCTGAAATTCCAGCTGGTCATACAGATCGTCTTCGCTCAGGTACGGGTGCGCCTCGCGCAGCCGGTCAACCACCAGCAGCACGGCCTGAAACAGCGAGTACTCGCGTATTACCCGGGTCAGCCCGCTTAAAGCAGGGGTTGCAGACCCATACGTGGTGTCCATTGGTACACCTCTCCCTGTGTGCTTTTTACCCGCAGCTCGTGGTACGAATTGAGACTGGCGTAGAGCGCGAAAAACTCGTTAAGAACCGAAGCGAAAACGAACAGGTCGCCCTCGCCGATATACCCTTCCGGGTCGATGGTCAGCTCAGTGCGCAACCCGCGTACCGGCAACCCTCGGTGCAAGCGGTCGACGTGTTGGTGTTTGATCGACTTGAGCCCGCCCAGCAGACGCTTGCTGACTTTTTCAGCGTGTTGGTCGTAGTAGCGCGGCAGGTCGTAGGTTTCGAGAATCACCTTCAACGCGTTGACGTCGGCCAGCGACAGATAGTTAAGCGACATGTTGCTGATCAGCTTCCAGAGGAAGTCACGGTTCAGCGGCGGCGCATAACTGGGCGTGGCCGGGGTGATATTGCGGAAACTGAGGAACTCCGGCGTCTCTTCGCAAGCCATGCAGATGTCGCCGAGCTTGAGCTTGCGCGGCAGGTTCTGGTTGGTGCACATCAGCTCGATCGACAGGGTTTCATGGGCTTCGGTGTGACGGATGCCGAAGCTCAGGTAAGTGTCGAGGCCGTCGTGCAACGAGGACGAACGCTGGCGAATGCTGTAGTGCGGACGGCTGTTAGGCACGTCGAAACTCGGGTCGTGCTCAAACGATTCGAACGGCACGTACTCCTGATAACCGAGGCCGCCGGGTTTCCAGCCGGTTACGGTTTCCACCGAAAACACACCGCAGTTCTCCAGGTCGTATTCGGCTGGCAGCAGCAGGTATTCGTCCTGCTTGCCGTCGAGGCGGATCGGCAGCGCATCGTGCTTGAACAGGTTGACGATCGGCGTGCAATAGAGCTTCACGTTGTCCAGCGTCGGGCGCAGGCGCTGGATGCCGCTCTTGCGAATATCGAAGCGCAATTCCAGGCCGCGCATCTGCTTGAGCGTGTCTTCCGGCAGGGCCTTGAGCAGGTCCAGTCCGTTGATATCGACGAACAGGAATTTGTCCTGGAAGGCGAAGTATTCCTGCAGGTAGCGATAGCCGCGGAAGGTATTCAGCGGATACGGGATCAACGCCTCTTCTTCGGCAAAACCCACTGGCTGCACCCGGTCGCCGGGCATCTTGAAGGCCATCGGCGTGCCGTTGACGCCGTTGATGGGCTTGCCGGCGCCATCCAGCGGGATCAGCTCGATGCCTTCCAGGTTGCGCAACAGACTCAGGTAGAGCATCTGGCTGATGTAACGCTCGCCGGCAAAGTGCAGACGCAGACGGCTCAGCTCCAGCTCACCGAGATGGCCGTCGGCACTCATCTCCAGACGCAGGCTCAACAGCGAACCGTCGCCCTTCACCGAGTAATTCAGCGCGGCCAGATCCAGCGGCAAGACTTCCGTCGGGTAGCAGGTGCGGAAACGGCAACGCACGTCATCGATCGGTACGCTTTCCACCGGCGTATCGCGCTCGACCATCAACGCAGGACCCGAACGCTTCAACGGGTCGAACTGCAAAATACTGAACGCCGGCAGCGGCCGCATGTAGTTGGGCCAGAGCAGGTGCATCAGGGAATGGCTGAGTTCCGGAAGCTCGTCGTCGAGCTTCTGACGCAGGCGACCGGTCAGGAATGCAAAGCCTTCCAGCAACCGCTCCACGTCCGGATCCCGCCCGGCCTGACCGAGAAAAGGCGCCAACGCCGGGCTACGCTCGGCGAATCGACGACCTAACTGGCGAAGTGCGGTGAGTTCGCTTTGGTAGTAGTGGTTAAAGGACACGGGTTACCTGCCTGGTATTGAATCTCATGAAAAAACTGTCCTGTAGAGCGCGACTGTCAGACCGGAAACCACGTAGCCCGCAATGAGCAGGTACGGTAAAAAAGCCAGCCAACCCACCATCATCGAGAACCCAGCGAGGCTCCCCAAAAGCACATGGGCCAACCCATAAATCACCCACGGGACAGCGTAAAAAGGGATGAAGGTCAGTGGTGCGCGCCACACGCTTTTCAAAATCTGCTGTTCGGTTTTTCCGTTCAGTGCTCGCGTCGCCCACAGGGCAAAGGCGATGTAGGCCGGGATTCCGAATGAGAGAACGTAGATCAACAGCATTTGTTGCAGGTCCAGAACCGCCGCGTATCCGTTGCCCTGCTCGAACAGGGTCAAAGCCAACATCACCAAGAGCGGAGACCAGAGCGCTGCCCTGAAAAAATTTGGATTAGGACAGCATTCATTTTTTTGAATGCTCTGCGACGGATCGTTAGTAAATTTCACTGAACACCCAGTGATTAAAACTGTAAAGAGCAATAACGCCTACAACAGAGGAAGCCAAAAATAAAAAACCATCGCGCGAGCTTTTACATTTCCAGAGCCTCGTTAATGCCCTTACAAAATAATAAAAAGAAAACGCCATCATCGGAATATAAAGAACCATACAAAAAACAAATAAGCTTCCGTAGACATCAACCCCTGCTATTGACCATTTAGTTTTCGGATCAGTGCACGATATCAGCAGAAAAACCGCGAAGGTCAAAAAATAAAAATAGTTGATCATTTTAAGAATTTTCGACACAACCAAATCTTTCGAATGCAGCAGCTCAAGCGCAATCTTTGGAATGGGGTTAGTTTCATAACTAATCACGACATCGGCCCATCTGAAAAAAACTTCGGAAGCACGAACAACACCAGCAAACTGATTATCCAAAGCACGAGCAAATAATAGTTACCGGGCATTCTGCAGGCCATCCACCCTTTAACCACTCCATAGCCAATAGCGAACTGCAACAGCAAGAACGAGATAATTCCCAACGGAACGAAAAGCAAATAACTATAAGGCTCCGCAAACCCAAACCGGATAACCGCATAAATTTCGAACAATGCAAACGGTGCGATCAAAGCGTTTGCGATGATGATCATTGCTCTGACTGTTTTTGCGCTACCCATCAACGCAAGCCCTGTGCATAGAGAAACTTTGCCAGCTCTAAAAATATCAGGGACAGTCCCATTTTTCGTTAGGTTAAGGAAAGCACATGCTGTCATGTTACTTCACCAACACCGGGTTCAACTTCAATGCAGTTTCGTCTTGCAAGTAAACTTCATCACCTCCGTCGTAACCCATGAAATCTTCGTTAGAAAGCTCTCCTCCATCCTTCATCACATGAGTCACCCAGCCTTTGGACCAGATATCTCCGCTTTCATGGCGTATTTCAACGTAGTAGTTTGGTGGACTCGATTTTGTAATCTCGAAGAAAGAGCCACCGTCTTCCGCCCCGCTCCAAAAAGCATTTGGATGATCTTTCAATACAGGCCCCTTTCCGTCATCGCGCTCCAGCAGAGCAAACACCGCCACTACGAGCAGAAAAAAAATAATAGCGAGTGAAATGGCCAGTCTCTTCAAAGTCTTCATTCGTCTATTTCCAATTTGTCATCAGCGAAACTGTATTCGAGGTCAATTTCAGACAATTGAAACTGTGTCATGTATAGAGTTGGCGCCACTGTTCGAGAACGAAAAGGAGCAGAAAACCCCACGCTCTCCGCCAACTCCGCGGCGAAAGTTACGCAATTATGATTTCCTAGATCGTACGCTTTCCGAGTCTTGTCACTGTTTTCAGCGAACTTTCCGTCTAGCCATACTAGAGCGTTCGCATAAACGGCTCCTCTCAGCACGACACCTTTAATATTTCCTGATTGGCCGTGACCTATGGAGATCTGCCTAAGTGTTTTTTTCAATGATGATTCAGTAATATGCCCGGCCACAATTTTTACGTTGGGGATACTACCTTTTTGTACTCGCCCAGCCGGACCGGGTCCTTTATATCGACCGTACTCATAGTATTTGGATTCACCCGTCTTGCCATTAATTAGCAAAACACCTGCATGACCAAGCAAGGGAGCTTTTGGAAACTCGATTTTGATTTTTTGACCAAACCAAGTGTCTTTATAGTCATCCAATACATGGATTTGGAATTGGGGGAAAACCAAAGGAATGAGAAAGTCGTTATCCGCAGCCAAGTAAACCTGAATAGGTGAAACATCGGCGGCAGGTGTGGTGGCAACAGTTGCCACCTGAACGGCTTGCGGCATCTCACTCCCCTTTTAGCAGCCAGTTCGGTTTAACCGAGAACTGGACGTTTTGTGATTGAGCTTTTTTGCCTAGTGCTTTCGAAAATCCAGCCGCATCGGTCTTACCGTGAACCTCTGTGCCATCTTCAAGCGTCGCGATGTACGAGACATTCTTAAGCGGCGTTCCAGATGCTTGATCCATCAATTGAACTCGAACGTCGAACCCAAAAATGTTCAGAGGTACCGGCGCCACAAATGGCACCGGCGAATGCGAATTCCCGATAATCACCGTCCCGGACCCGGCGGTAACCTTGTTGCCATGAGTCCCGACGGAATCCACCGTCGCAGCCGGTTTCCCGTTAATCAAAACCGTCGTCGCCAACCCGCCCGACATCGCACCACCACACGCCGAGGCATCGCCTTGGCGGGCGGCCGCGAGGCCGTCGAAAAACACGTCGCCGGAACCGGCAGTAATCGGGTTGGTGCCGTGACCGGGGAGCGGGCAAGCGGTAGGGTCGGATACGCGGGCTGCGGGTTTGCCGGACATACGAATCTCCTTAGTTGACCTTGACTTGACCGCTGCCATCCAGGCGCGCGGCGAAACTGACCTGACGCTTGAAACCATCAACTTCCAGCAAGCCTTCGATGCTGAAGGACAGGCGAAGCTGATCGTGGTCACGCGGCAGGGAAATGACACACACATTGCTCAGGCGTGGCTCGTAGGCTTCGATGAAATTTTCGATGGCCAGACGGGCCTGACTCAGGGAGTCGTGCAGGCTCAGACGCATGTCATTGAGATCGGGTAGCCCGTAGTCGGACAGCGTTTGCACGCTGCCCGCACGGGTGCTGAGCATCTTGGCCAGATGGGCAGCAACGGACGCCATGGCGGAGACCTCGCGGCTCCAGCCGACGCGTTTGTCCGCGTCGCCACCCAGGCGTTCGAAAAGGCTGCCGTATCCAGTCATGAGTTAGCTCCGCTTACTCTTTGTCCAGCTTGCCAACCAGCGACAGGGTGAAATCGGCACCCATGTACTTGAAGTGCGGGCGCACGTTCAGGCTGACGCGGTACCAGCCAGGCTCGCCTTCAACATCGCTGACGATGATCTGGGCAGCGCGCAGTGGACGACGGCCACGCACTTCGGCGCTTGGGTTTTCCTGGTCGGCCACGTACTGGCGGATCCACTTGTTGAGTTCCAGTTCGAGGTCGGTACGTTCTTTCCACGAACCGAGTTGCTCGCGCTGCAGCACTTTCAAGTAGTGAGCCAGGCGGTTGACGATCATCATGTACGGCAGTTGGGTGCCGAGCTTGTAGTTCAGCTCTGCTGCCTTGCCTTCTGCGCTGATGCCGAAAAACTTCGGCTTCTGCACCGAGCTGGCGGAGAAGAACGCCGCGTTGTCGGAGCCTTTACGCATGGTCAGGGAGATGAAGCCTTCCTCGGCCAGTTCGTATTCACGACGGTCGCTAACCAGAACCTCGGTAGGAATCTTGGTTTCGATTTCGCCCATGCTTTCGAAGTGGTGCAACGGCAGGTCTTCAACCGCGCCACCGCTCTGCGGGCCGATGATGTTCGGGCACCAGCGGAATTTGGCGAAGCTGTCGGTCAGCTTGGTGCCGAACGCGTAGGCGGTGTTGCCCCACAGGTAGTGCTCGTGGCTGTTGGCGACGGTTTCTTTGTACACGAACGATTTGACCGGGTTTTCTTCCGGGTCGTACGGGTTACGCAGCAGGAAACGCGGCACGGTCAGGCCAACGTAACGGGAGTCTTCCGACTGGCGGAAGCTCTGCCATTTGGCGAATTGCGGGCCTTCGAAGTGATCTTTCAGATCCTTCAGGTCCGGCAGACCGGTGAAGCTTTCCAGGCCGAAGAATTTCGGGCCGGCGGCAGCAATGAACGGTGCGTGCGACATGCAGGCAACGCTGGACACGTACTGCATCAGTTTCACGTCCGGCGAGCTTGGGGACATGAAGTAGTTGGCGATGATCGCGCCGACCGGCTGACCACCGAACTGACCGTATTCAGCGGTGTAGATGTGCTTGTACAGGCCCGACTGCATCACTTCCGGCGAATCTTCGAAATCGTCCAGCAGATCGTCTTTGGAGACGTTGAGGATTTCGATCTTGATGTTTTCGCGGAAGTTGGTGCGGTCGACCAGCAACTGCAGACCACGCCACGACGATTCCAGGGACTGGAAAGACGGGTGGTGCAGGATCTCGTCCATCTGGCGGCTGAGCTTGGCATCGATCTCGGCGATCATGCGGTCAACCATGGCCTTCTTGACTGGCTCACCGTTGTTCTGCGGCTTGAGCAGCTCTTCGATGAAGGCCGACACACCGCGTTTGGCGATGTCGTAGGCTTCGTCGTCCGGCGTCAGGCGGGTTTCGGCGATGATGCTGTCGAGAATGCTGTATTCGCCGTTCTCTTTGCTCTTTTGCTGTGCTGCGCTAGTGCTCATGGTGTTGGCTTCCTTGGCTGATGGAGACTCAGGCGTCCTGGGCTGCGGCGTTCAAGCCCAGCTCACCCAGTACGCGACCGCGGGATTCGTCGTCGGCGAGAACGCCTTCGATGGCTTTGCGGAACGCAGGCGCGTTACCCAGCGGGCCTTTGAGGGCCACCAGCGCGTCGCGCAGTTCCATCAGTTTTTTCAGCTCAGGCACTTGCTCGACCAGGCTGGCCGGGTTGAAGTCCTTCATCGAGTTGACGCGCAGTTGCACGCCCAGCTCTTCAGTGCTGCCCTCTTCCTGAAGGCGGTTCGGCACGTTCAACGTCAGGGTCAGCTCTTGCTTGGCCAGCACTTCGTCGAAGGTCATCTTGTCGATGCTGATCGGCTTGCGATCTTCGACTTTACGTTCGTCCTTGCGGTGGGTGTAGTCACCGATTGCCAGTAGTTTCAACGGCAGTTCAATCTCTTCCTGAGCACCACCGGTGGCAGGTTTGAAAGTGACGTTGATGCGTTCCTTGGGGGCTACCGAGCCTTCTTTGGCCATGGCTATTCTCCTTGCGGTTGTGGCCCTGGGGCCTATTCGAGTACCACTTCGAGATCGAGGTGGCACAGCCTGCGATAAATCTCTTCCTTGCGTTCACGTACGGCATGGTTCTGCGGCAACAACTCGCAGCAGCTATGCAGTAAATGCAGCACTTCCAGCGCAAGATCGGGCTCCCAGGCGTTCAGGCCTGAGTCCTGTAATGTTTGGTCTAGGGTTTCGAGTTGGGTCCTGGCCAGTTCGTATTTCTTGGCCATGAAGCACAGCCGCGCGAGGGCGAACTGCCAGAAGAACCGGGCGCGCCCGCCCTGGGCGCTTTGCAGGCCTTGCTTGAGGATCTGCACCGCGGCCTTGAGGCCGTCCTTGCGCAGGATCGGCAAGACTTCTTCCAGGGCCAGTTCCCAGGCAGGCTGGGTGTCGGCGACTTCGACCTTGCGCGGCGCACTGGCGCTTTGCAGATGCGGCATGACATGGGCGCTGACCCAGGCGCGAGTGGCAGGATCGGCAAACGGGGCGCCGTCATGAAATCGCAATTCGATGATGCCGGGCAGGCGCTGAATCAAAAGCGCGAAGTGGATTTCCACTTCGCGCATAGCCATCTCGGCGTTGAGTCCCTGGAGGCACTCCCAAACCATTCGCTGGCCATCGAACCAGAACGGCGCCTTCGCCAGGCTCGCCTCCAGTTCCACCAGCAGATCGGCATATTTGGCCTGGTCGTAACGGTCCTGGTAAGCCTTGAGCTTGTCGGCTGGCAAACCGCGCAGAACGGTGATCTGCTCGGCGTTGCGCTCGGGCACCGCGTCGATGGGCAACCACAACAGTGTGCGATTAAGGCGCAAGGCGCGCAGGTCGGTGGCTTTCTGCTTGAGCCACCAGGCACACAACGGCCGCGCGCTTTCCTGCTGGGCACGCAGCGCCTTGTGGGCTTCTTTTTCGTTATCGATCGGTGCGCCGGGGGTGAACAGTTGCGTGGCGGCTTGTTTGACCTGAGCCACCGCCGCGCCGACGACGCCAGGTTCCGGCTGATTGTCGGCGGCACGCTGGACCATGTTCTTCAGGCGGCGGGAAATCGGCAGCAGCAGCGGAGCGTCATCCCCCAAATGCTCGGTGCAAGCAGCATCGAGACCTTCAAGGTGTTCGACCAGCCGCCGGAACATCGGCAACTGCTCTTTGATCGCGACGTTTTCGGTCAGCACCTGCTCAAGACGCGGTACCAACCAACTGATGGCAGCGGAGCGGGTGCGGGCCTTATTGGGATGAACCTCAGCCCAGTGGTTCTCGCACAGATGGTGCAGAAGTCCGAGGCCGGCCAGCAGCCCTTGAAAAGATTCGCGCTGGTACAGGGCCCAGGTCAGCCAGGCGCCAACCCGCAAGTCCTTGGACTGGGTGCGCAGCAGGTTTTCACTGTTTTCGCGGATTTTCAGCCAGTCGATCTGACCGCTTTCGTGCATGGATTGGGCTTTGCCCAACTCGCTTTCCAATGCCTCATATTCGCTCGAAAAGCGAACGTCCTCGCCCGCGAAATTCTCTTTGGAAACAGAGGCTTTTGCGAGTTCGAGGTAATGAGCGGAAAGTTTGCTTGAGTAGGACATCCATGGCCTTTAATTAGGATTACAGTCATACGCCCATTGGAGTTCCAATGACGCGGGGACAGAATCAAAGAGCTGCGATGAGTCTCATCCAATTGAGTTCGTGCTCTTTCAAGTGCGCGCATCGTACTCACGATGATGGCCACTAGCAAGCATCTGATTAAACAACAAGACGAAGTGTCTCTATTGCTCGTAGGAGATCTCCCTATAAGTAGCAAGGGATACCCTGATGTGAGTTTAATGTTCATGCCATCGGCCAACCGCCACGAAACCATTGAGCTAGAGCCGTGCGTCAATCCTTCGAGGAATGAGTGCCGATTCGCCCCTTGAGCCAGGCTTGAATCATGGCAAAAATAAGAAATGATAAATGTAGGAGTATTCCGAAATCTTCCGGTCATCTTTGAACAAGACAACGATGACAACAGGGAACTAAAAAAGTGCCATCGCAATGATGGCACCTTATATATCACTGATATTGAACGACAAGCCTCCGGCAACTCAAACCAATCACTTTGTATCCAGAGTGTATTAATCAGTCCAAAAATACTGTGTATATAGAACAAACCAACGCCCACAAAAAATGGGCACCCGATTCAATCGGCATGCCCATTTTTCAATACGGTTCTCCCCGTTATTCAGGGAGTTCGCCGCAATTATGGATTAACGCTGTCTTTCAATGACTTGCCTGGCTTGAACGCAACAGTGTTGCTGGCCTTGATTTTGACGGGCTCACCGGTTTGCGGGTTTTTGCCGGTGCGGGCACCGCGGTGGCGTTGCAGGAAGGTACCGAAGCCCACCAGCGTGACGCTGTCCTTGCGGTGCAGAGCGCCGGTGATTTCTTCGAGAACGGCGTTGAGAACGCGGTTGGCCTGCTCTTTGGTGAGGTCTGCTTTTTCAGCAATTGCAGCGGCGAGTTCTGGTTTACGCATTAGTGAAGCCCCTTTGACGGTTTTTTGTTGTTATGTCCGTGCTGTTCTCGTTGGAACAGCGCCCAAAGCGCCGCAGGTGCTCTACTCTGCGGCAGACGGGAGTGAGGATGGCACGCAGCGAAGAGCCGCGCCAGTCTCGGCGCGACCTTTGTAGGGGCAAAAGAGGGGTGATTCCGACAGAACGACCGGTATTTACGCCAGCAATGCCGGAAGCTCTTTGTTCAGGGCCAGTTTTTCCATCACCGCCGCGCCTGTCAGGGCATAACCCAACAGTTTGCCGCTGGCATCGCGGCACAATACCTTGATGTCCGCGCCCTGCCCTTCGACCGTCCAGACGCCCTCCAAACCCCGTGGCGGCGGTGAAACCACCAATGGGCAGACTGGCGTTTTTACGGTGATGGGCATCGGGCCATAACTTACCGGCGTCGGGTTTCCGGCGAGGGTCTGGGCCAGCGCTCTCGCACAGCTCATGAGGGGCATGACGTACAACAGATTCAGCCCATCGACTTCGGCGCAGTCGCCCAAGGCATAGATATTGGCGTGGGAGGTTTTCAGGTGGCGATCGACCACCACACCGCGATTGACCTGCACACCGGCCGCCGCCGCCAGGTCGATGCGCGGACGCAGACCAATGGCCGACACCACCACATCGCAAGGGATCACCTGGCCATCGGACAGATGCGCTTCCAGTCCGTCAGTAACGCGCTGCAAGCGATTGAGCACCGGCCCGAGGTGGAAGCGTGCGCCCAGGCTTTCCAGCCCGGCCTGGACCGCAGCGGCCGCCGCCGGGTGCAACAGGGTCGGCATGACCTGCTCGCACGGTGCAACCAGTTGCACCTCGTAGCCGCCAAGGATCAGGTCGTTGGCGAACTCGCAACCAATCAGGCCGGCGCCGAGCAACAACACCCGACGTTTGCCGGCCGCCGCTGCGCGAAAGCGCGCGTAGTCTTCCAGATCGTTGATCGGGAAAACGGCGTCCGCTGCGTCGCCTTCGATCGGCACTCGCACGGTTTCCGCACCCCACGCCAGGATCAAGTCACGGTAAAACACCGCTTCCTCACCGATCCACAAGCGCTTATGACCAGGGTCGATGCCGCTGATGCGCGTGTGCGTACGCACTTCGGCCTTCAATTGCTCGGCCATGGTGCCTGGCTCGGCCATGCTCAGGCCGTCGGCGTCTTTGTTTTTGCCAAAGCCGGTGGAGAGCATCGGCTTGGAGTAGGAGCGTCCGTCATCTGCAGTAATCAGCAGCAGCGGGGTTTCGCCATCGAGTTTGCGAAACTCCCGGGCCAGGTTGTAGCCAGCCAGCCCGGTGCCGACGATCACGACAGGTGCGTTCATTCCTTACTCCTCAGTTATTTAAGCGGCGATTTCGATCATTTCAAAATCCAACTTGCCCACACCGCAGTCCGGGCACAGCCAGTCTGCCGGTACGTCTTCCCAGCGGGTGCCCGGCGCAATGCCGTCATCCGGCCAGCCGTCGGCTTCGTTATAGATCAGGCCGCAGACCACACATTGCCACTTTTTCATTCAGGTACTTCCTCAGGGTTCAGTCTTTTACCGGCGCGAATGGTCGATGGTTGGAGCGCTACCGTCCGGCTCAGCGCGTTTTGTACTGATCGGGCCCGGCAGATGCAAGCCTGTTCGACGCAATGGCCGGTCGGATCAATCAAAATCGCAGACTGACATGGTAAGCTCGCCGCCTCATTTGCTGCCAATAATGACTCACTGTGCCGCACTCAAAATCCCCCGCCGTGCCCCCGCTTTGGCTCCCTCGAAGCCAACTGACGCCCCTCCCCGACACGTCTACCCTCGACTGGTTGTTCGACGAAGGCTCTTTGACCCGACGGCTGATCCGTTTGTCGAATGACGGCTTCAGCGTCACGCCTCTCTTCGAAGGTTGGCAGCCCTTGCGCGTCGACGAATGTGCCGCGCTGGATCTGGCCGAAGGCAGCGAGGGTTGGGTTCGCGAGGTGTATCTGCGCGGCCACGGCGAAGCCTGGGTGTTTGCCCGCAGCGTGGCGGCGCGTAGTGCGTTGCAGGGCGACGGTCTGCACATGGACGAATTGGGCAGCCGCTCCCTGGGCGAATTGCTGTTTTGCGATCAGGCATTTCAACGGCGCGCTATCGAGGTTTGTCACTATCCTCAGGAGTGGCTGCCGATGGAGTCCCGGGCACCTGAGCTGTGGGGCCGCCGTTCGCGTTTCGACCGCGGCGCCTTGAGCGTGCTGGTGGCCGAAATTTTCTTGCCGACCCTGTGGAACGCTACCCGCGCCCATCCGGAGAATTGCTGATGTACCAGAGCCTGCTCAAGTCCCTGAATCGCTTGAATCCACGGGCCTGGGATTTCATTCAGCTGACCCGTATGGACAAACCGATCGGCATTTATCTGCTGCTGTGGCCGACGCTGTGGGCGCTGTGGATTGCCGGCAAAGGTTCACCGTCATTGGCCAACGTCATGATTTTCGTCCTCGGTGTGGTACTGACCCGCGCCGGCGGCTGCGTAATTAACGACTGGGCGGACCGCAAGGTCGATGGCCACGTGAAACGCACCGAACAACGGCCACTGGTGAGCGGCAAGATCAGTTCCAAAGAAGCACTGGTGTTCTTCGCGCTGCTGATGGGCGTGAGTTTTCTGCTGGTGCTCTGCACTAATGCGGCAACGGTCTGGCTGTCGTTCGGTGGTTTGGCGCTGGCCTTCACTTACCCGTTCATGAAGCGCTACACCTATTACCCGCAAGTGGTGCTGGGCGCGGCGTTCTCTTGGGGGATGCCGATGGCGTTCACCGCCGAAACCGGTGAACTGCCGCCGGCGGCGTGGTTGCTGTGGATCGCGAACCTTCTGTGGACGGTGGGCTACGACACCTATTACGCCATGACCGACCGCGACGACGACTTGAAGATCGGCGTGAAATCTACAGCGATTCTGTTTGGCGATGCGGACCGGGTGATCATTCTGACCCTGCAAGGGTTGGCGTTGGGTTGCTTGCTGCTGGCCGGATCAAAATTCGAGCTCGGTGGCTGGTTCCACTTGGGATTGTTGGCGGCGGCGGGTTGTTTTGCGTGGGAGTTCTGGTACACCCGCGGCAAGGACCGGATGCGCTGCTTCCAGGCGTTTCTGCACAACCACTGGGCCGGGTTGGCGATTTTTGTCGGGATTGTGTTGGATTACGCAACTCGCTGATCACACCCCAACCGCTGCCGAACACATGTTTCGGCAGCGGCTATAGGCTTTGATCGATTACTTCTGCGACTCGTGCATGACGTGCCAGACGTCCTTCATGCCGTCACCCTTCATTTCTCCAGGCTTTTCGTCCTTCATAAAGGTGTACAGCGGCTTGCCGTCGTAAGCGTATTGCATCATGCCGTCATCACGCTTGATGACGCTCCATTTGCCTTCGGCCTTGGCACCCGCCGGAGCCATCATCGGCGGCCAGTTCTTGGCACACTCACCGTTGCACATTGACTTGCCGCCAGCATCCTTGTCGAACGTGTACACCGTCATACCCTTATGATCGACCATCATCCCGTCTTTCATCATTGCTGGCTCAGCCGCGAAGGCCATCGATGGCAACGCCATGACCGCAGTCAGCATCAAAGCTTTGAAGGATTGCGAGTATTGCTTCATGGAAACCTTCCTTTTGTGGTTGTCAGGATTCGAAATTAGAGCTTAGTTCAGGATCACAACAATCGCAGGGCGACTAAAATACTGTCACACGACTGCAATAATTCCGTTATCTAATGCGGCGCAAGACAGTTAAATGACAAGAGGATTAAAGGCATGGTTGGCAGGAGCATTCTGATCGTCGACGACGAAGCGCCCATTCGCGAAATGATCGCCGTTGCGTTGGAAATGGCCGGCTATGACTGCATAGAGGCTGAGAACTCGCAACAGGCCCACGCCATCATCGTCGACCGCAAGCCGGACCTGATCCTGCTCGACTGGATGCTGCCCGGCACGTCCGGCATCGAGCTGGCACGACGCCTCAAGCGCGATGAGCTGACCGGGGACATCCCGATCATCATGCTCACCGCCAAGGGCGAAGAGGACAACAAGATCCAGGGCCTGGAAGTCGGCGCCGATGACTACATCACCAAGCCTTTTTCCCCACGCGAGCTGGTGGCGCGCCTGAAGGCCGTGCTGCGCCGTGCCGGCCCTACCGATGGCGAAACGCCGATCGAAGTCGGCGGCCTGCTGCTGGACCCGATCAGCCACCGCGTGACCATCGACGGCAAACCCGCCGAGATGGGCCCGACCGAATACCGCCTCCTGCAATTCTTCATGACCCACCAGGAACGTGCCTACACCCGCGGCCAGTTGCTGGATCAGGTCTGGGGCGGCAACGTCTATGTTGAAGAGCGCACCGTCGACGTGCACATCCGTCGCCTGCGCAAAGCCCTCGGTGATGCGTACGAAAATCTGGTACAAACCGTGCGCGGCACCGGCTACCGCTTTTCCACCAAGGCCTGATCCGGACCTTTCCCGCCCGACAAGCTGACAAGGACGCGCGTTCAATTGAACCAAAACTGGCATGGCACCCTGATCCGCCACATGCTTTTGCTGGTGACCGGTTGCCTGGTGATCGGCCTGATTACCGGCTACTACGGCTGGAGCCTCGCCGCGGGCCTGGGCCTTTACCTGGCCTGGACCCTCAAGCAACTGCTGCGACTGCACGAATGGCTGCGTCTGCACAAATCCGATGAGGCACCGCCCGATGGCTATGGCCTGTGGGGCGAAGTGTTCGACAGCATCTACCACCTGCAACGCCGCGACCAACGAGTGCGCGGGCGCCTGCAAGCGGTGATCGACCGGGTCCAGGAATCGACTGCCGCGCTGAAAGACGCGGTGATCATGCTCGACAGCGACGGTAACCTCGAATGGTGGAACCGCGCTGCCGAAACCCTGCTCGGCCTCAAGACCCCGCAAGACAGCGGCCAACCGGTCACCAACCTCGTCCGCCATCCGCGCTTCAAGGAATACTTCGAGCAGGACAGCTACGCCGAGCCGCTGGAAATTCCGTCACCGATCAATGATCGCCTGCGCATTCAGCTGTACATCACCCGCTACGGCAACAACGAACACTTGATGCTGGTGCGCGACGTAACGCGCATCCATCAACTGGAACAGATGCGCAAAGACTTCATCGCCAACGTCTCCCATGAACTGCGCACGCCGCTGACGGTGATCTGCGGCTATCTGGAAACCCTGCTCGACAACGTCGAGGACGTGAACCCGCGCTGGTCCCGTGCCTTGCAGCAGATGCAGCAGCAAGGCGGACGCATGCAGACGCTGCTCAACGACTTGCTGCTGTTGGCCAAACTGGAAGCCACCGATTACCCGTCTGACAACCAGCCGGTGGCCATTGACGGCTTGCTGCAATCGATCAAGAGCGACGCTCAGCAGTTGTCTGCTCAGCGCAATCAGAAGATCACCCTGGAAGCCGACCCGACGATTCTGCTCAAGGGCAGCGAAGCCGAGTTGCGCAGCGCGTTTTCCAATCTGGTGTTCAACGCGGTGAAATACACCCCGGCCGAAGGCAACATCCGCATTCGCTGGTGGGGTGATGAGCAAGGCGCACACTTGAGCGTGCAGGATTCCGGCATCGGCATCGACAGCAAACACCTGCCGCGCCTGACCGAACGCTTCTATCGCGTCGATTCCAGCCGCAACTCCAACACCGGCGGCACGGGGCTCGGCCTGGCGATCGTCAAACACGTGCTGCTGCGCCACCGCGCGCGGATGGAAATCAGCAGTGTGCCGGGCCATGGCAGCACCTTTACCTGCCATTTTGCGCCGGCCCAGGTCACCAAATCCCGGGTCATCAGCGCCGCCGACTGATACCGGCCGGCACGCGCTAGGGGGCGTTCTCAATTAGTTTCCCCACCGCGTTGTCGCCTTAAAGCGGGCAAGGCGCAGGCCGCTGGGAATGGTTGTTCCCTTTCCAAGGCCTGCAACGCAGCCTGGCCCGCTTTAAGGCACAACCCGAAGGGCCGGGCCTGCTGTTGCGCAGGGCTGCGTTGCTCGAAGCTTATTTGGAATGACCAAACTACGCTTCTCGCGCCTTGCCCTGCACAACAGCAGACCCGGCGCGGTGGGGAAACTAATTGAGAACGCCCCCTAGTCAATCACTTGGTCAGCCGCTACATTGGCTGACTTGTGCCTGCCCTTCAGGCGCACTTTTTTCTTTCCTTTCGAATACACGGAACCCGCAAAACTCCATCATGGACCCTTCCCCTGGCTTGACCCTCGCGACACTCTTCGCCGATTTCGGCATGATTCTTTTTGCTCTGATCCTGGTTTTGCTCAACGGCTTTTTCGTTGCGGCGGAATTTGCCATGGTCAAATTGCGCTCGACCCGGGTCGAAGCCATCGCTGAAAAAAACGGCTGGCGCGGACACATCCTGCGCACCGTTCACAGTCAGCTCGATGCGTACCTCTCGGCGTGCCAATTGGGTATCACCCTCGCCTCCCTCGGCCTTGGCTGGGTCGGTGAGCCGGCGTTCGCGCACATCCTCGAACCGATCCTTGAAGCCGTCGGCGTGCAGTCGGCCGAAGTGGTCAAAGGCGTATCGTTCTTCGCCGCGTTCTTCGTCATCTCGTACCTGCACATCGTGGTCGGTGAGCTGGCCCCGAAATCCTGGGCCATCCGCAAACCCGAGCTGCTGTCGCTCTGGACCGCCGTGCCGCTGTACCTGTTCTACTGGGCGATGTACCCGGCCATTTACCTGCTCAACGCCAGCGCCAACACGATCCTGCGGATCGCCGGCCAGGGTGAACCCGGCCCTCATCACGAGCACCATTACAGCCGTGAAGAACTGAAACTGATCCTGCACTCCAGCCGTGGCCAGGACCCGAGCGACCAAGGCATGCGCGTTTTGGCCTCGGCGGTGGAAATGGGCGAGCTGGAAGTGGTCGACTGGGCCAATTCCCGGGAAGACCTGGTGACCCTGGAGTTCAACGCGCCGCTGAAGGAAATCCTGGCGATGTTCCGTCGCCACAAGTTCAGCCGCTATCCGGTGTACGACAGCGATCATCAGGAGTTCGTCGGCCTGCTGCACATCAAGGATTTGCTGCTGGAACTGGCAGCCCTGGACCACATTCCCGAGTCGTTCAACCTCGCCGAACTGACTCGGCCGCTGGAGCGCGTATCCCGTCACATGCCGCTGTCGCAACTGCTGGAACAGTTTCGCAAAGGCGGCTCGCACTTCGCCCTGGTCGAAGAAGCCGATGGCAACATCATCGGCTACCTGACCATGGAAGACGTGCTGGAAGTACTGGTCGGCGATATTCAGGACGAACACCGCAAGGCTGAGCGCGGGATCCTCGCGTACCAGCCGGGCAAGCTGCTGGTGCGCGGCGACACGCCATTGTTTAAGGTCGAGCGCCTGCTGGGCATCGATCTGGACCACATCGAAGCCGAAACCCTCGCCGGGCTGGTCTACGAAACACTGAAACGGGTGCCGGAAGAGGAAGAAGTGCTGGAAGTCGAAGGCTTGCGGATCATCATCAAGAAGATGAAGGGGCCGAAGATCATTCTGGCCAAGGTGTTGATGCTCGATTAAGTCGCCCCTGGCCTAAACCGCGTCGATCCCTTCGCGAGCAAGCCCGCTCCCACATTAGTTTTGTGTCGATCACATATAAATGGCTCGACGCAGATCCAATGTGTGTGCGGGCTTGCTCGCGAAGGCGTCAGAACAGGCAACACCTCACTGTTTGCCGAGCGCAAAGTTCGGCAGGCTGCCTACCGGTTGATTGAACTGGTACGGGATCGACACCAGCCCCAACCCGGTATTGCGCTGCACCACGAAATGCAGGTGCGGCCCGCTGCTGTTGCCGGTATTGCCCGACAAGGCCAGCGGACTCCCCACCGACACCCGTTGCCCCTCGCGAACGCTCACCGAACCTTGCTTGAGGTGCAGGTACACGCCCATCGTCCCGTCATCGTGCAGCACCCGCACGAAATTACCCGACGGATCGGTGCCGCGCCCGGTCTGGGCATTCTCGGTTTTCACCACCACACCGCCACGCGCCGCGATGATCGGCGTGCCTTCGGGCATGGCGATGTCCATGGCGTAACGGTTCTTGGGACCGAAGTGGCTGTATTGACCGTTGGCGCCCTGACTCAGCCGAAACGGTCCGCCGCGCCACGGCAGCGGGTACCGATAGGCCTGGGCGGCCCCTGAGGGGTCGCCCAGGGAGTATTCAAATTTTGGGGTATACGCGAGCGGCCTTTCGGACTGCGTGGCCGTGAGCAGCGCCAGACGAATACTGCTGCGCGCCGGCATCACCCGGCGAATCGGTCGGCTCGGCGCACCACTGACGTTCTTCAGCCCGCCGAAGCTCAACTCGATTTCTACCGGCGCATACAGGTCGTTGCGCACGTAAACGCTGTCCACGCCCTTCTTCTTCGTGATGACGAGGTACACCTGGCGCTCAAGATTCTCGACCATGCGATCACGAAAAACGAACACCTTGGAGCCCGTCGTGGGGCGGTCGCTGTAGGAGACCACGCCATTGGCGTCGGTGGACTTGTAGATCGTCATGGCCATCGCCGAGGTGGAGGCCATGAAAAGACCGCAGAAAAACAGCAGGCGCGCGAGCATGGGCAAGGTTCTGTCGAGTAAGGCCTGGGTAGGAGCCTAGCAGCTGCAATGGACCCGGGTAGTCGGCAGATGTTTCAAAATGGGCCGTTCAGCGGATGTGCGGTGAATCTGATGGCCCCTTCGCGAGCAAGCTCCCACAAGGGAACGCATTCCAATGTGGGAGCGAGCTTGCTCGCGATGGCGGCCTAACAGACGATGCCGATCTTAAGCGCCGGGTACGAAATGCTTCTGCGCCGTACCACGTGCTATCAACCGCGAGATGTAGTCGAGCTTCTGCGCATCCTGGTCGACAAAGCGGAAGGTCAGTTGCAGCCAGTCGCTGTCGGGCTTTGGCTCGTGGGCGACGATGGCGTGCAGGTAGCCGTTCAGGCGGGCGGTTTCGGCGTTATCGCCCTGCTCCAGGTCGAGCACGGCGCTGTCGAGCACTTGCGGCAGGGTGTCGGTGCGTTTCACCACCAGCAGTGCTTCCTTGAGACTCAAGGCCTTGATCACACATTGCTGAATACCGTTCGGCAGGCGCAGTTGGCCCTGGCCACGTCCGCCCGTTGGCGCTGCGGAGGACGCTGGAGGCTTGATCGGCGGGCTGTTGAGCAGACCGCGAGACGGAGCAGCCGCCGGGGCTGGCGCGGCGGCAACAGGTTTGGCGAACGGGTTGACCGGCGCCGCTGCGGGCGCGACCAAAGCAGCCTTGCCGCCGGTCAATGCGCTCAGGGAATCGTTGCCGAATGCCGAGTTCATTTTGGTCGGTGCGCTGTTCATCAAGGTGTCGAGCTTGCCCACCTTGTTCAGGGCCTGCTTGACCTTGGTCAGCAGTTGCTCGTTGGTGAACGGCTTGCTGACGTAGCCGGAAACCCCGGCCTGGATCGCCTGGACCACGTTCTCTTTATCGCCACGGCTGGTCACCATCACGAACGGCATGGTCTTGAGGTTGTCCTGCTCACGGCACCAGGTCAGCAGCTCCAGGCCGGACATTTCCGGCATTTCCCAATCGCACAGGACCAGGTCGAACGCTTCCCGTGCCAGCAAGGCCTGAGCCTTTTTGCCGTTGACCGCGTCTTCGATCCGGATCCCCGGGAAGTAATTGCGCAAGCACTTCTTCACCAGGTCACGAATGAACGACGCATCGTCCACGACCAACACACTGACCTTACTCATCCATCACCCCTTTAAAAAATCCCGGCAAGCATACCGCTTTGCTGATGGCACATTGCCAAAAACCTTCAGTCACGCCGGGACTTTTCGTTCGCGGGTGCTGCTTTCGAATTCATCGACCACAAACAAAAACGCCCGGCCAAAAGGCCGGGCGCTTTTCTCAGGCAATCTTACTTATCGTCAGCTTTGCCCGGAACATTAGCGGTTTCGCCACTTGTGCCTTCAACTTCTTCTTTCATGCGCTTGAGGCCCAGATGCCGCACGTCGGTGCCGCGCACCAGGTAAATCACCAGCTCCGAGATATTGCGCGCGTGGTCGCCGATCCGTTCCAGAGAACGCAGCACCCAAATGATGCTCAAGACCCGCGAGATAGAGCGCGGGTCTTCCATCATGTAGGTGGCAAGTTCACGTAGGGCGGTCTTGTATTCACGGTCGATGATCTTGTCGTACTGGGCCACCGACAACGCCAGGTCGGCGTCGAAGCGGGCAAAGGCGTCCAGCGCATCGCGAACCATGTTGCGGACCTGGTCGCCGATGTGGCGAACCTCGACGTAACCCCGCGGGGCTTCACCTTCTTCGCACAACTGGATGGCGCGACGGGCGATCTTGGTCGCTTCGTCACCGATACGCTCCAGGTCGATGACCGACTTGGAGATGCTGATGATCAAACGCAAGTCCGACGCTGCCGGCTGACGGCGGGCCAGAATGCGCAGGCATTCTTCGTCGATGTTGCGTTCCATCTGGTTGATCTGGTCGTCGATCTCGCGAACCTGCTGGGCCAGGCCGGTGTCGGCCTCGATCAGCGCGGTGACCGCGTCGTTGACCTGCTTTTCCACCAGCCCGCCCATGGCCAGGAGGTGGCTGCGCACTTCCTCGAGCTCAGCGTTGAACTGCGCAGAGATGTGATGGGTAAGGCCTTCTTTACTAATCATGTTGGCGTCCTTGGAGCGTCCGGTAAGGTGCGGTGGACCGCAGCGTCAGTTCAGTGAGCAACAACAGCTTCCTAGCCGTAGCGACCCGTGATGTAGTCTTCGGTCTGCTTCTTCGCCGGATTGGTGAACAGGGTATCGGTGTCGCCGAATTCCACCAGTTTGCCCATGTACATGAACGCCGTGTAGTCGGAAACCCGCGCGGCCTGTTGCATGTTGTGGGTCACGATGACGATGGTGAACTTCGATTTCAGCTCGTAGATCAGCTCTTCGACTTTCAGCGTGGAGATCGGGTCGAGTGCCGAGCACGGTTCGTCGAGCAGCAGCACTTCCGGTTCCACAGCGATGGTGCGAGCGATCACCAGACGTTGTTGCTGACCACCGGACAGGCCTAGTGCCGACTCGTGCAGACGGTCTTTGACTTCGTCCCACAGTGCCGCGCCCTTCAAAGCCCACTCGACGGCTTCGTCGAGGATGCGCTTCTTGTTGATGCCCTGGATGCGCAGGCCGTAAACCACGTTTTCATAAATGGTTTTCGGGAACGGGTTGGGCTTCTGGAACACCATGCCCACGCGACGACGCAACTCGGCCACATCTTCGCCCTTACGGTAGATGTTGTTGCCGTAGAGGTTGATCTCGCCTTCTACACGGCAGCCATCCACCAGGTCGTTCATGCGGTTGAACGTACGCAGCAGCGTGGACTTGCCGCAGCCGGACGGGCCGATGAAGGCCGTCACGCGCTGTTTCGGGATGTTCATGCTGACGTCGAACAGCGCTTGTTTGTCGCCGTAGAACAGGCTCAGGCCCGGCACTTCGATGGCCACGGTTTCCTGCTCAAGGCTCAAGCTCTGTTTGTCGCGGCCCAGGGCAGACATGTTGATGCCGTGGGTATGTGCTTCGTGCTGCATGGGAGGCTCCCTGTGCTAACAAATTCGGTTCGGAACACCGCTTCGCGGCATGCCCAATAAATGTTCGGTTGGACGCGGTCTAGTGTGGGAGCGGGCTTGCTCGCGAAGAGGTCAGCACATTCAGCATCAATGTTGCCTGACCCACCGCTTTCGCGAGCAAGCCCGCTCCCACATGGAAATCAACTATCCAGCGCTTTGTATTTTTCGCGCAGGTGGTTACGGATATAGACGGCCGACAGGTTGAGCGTGGCGATCACCAGCACCAGCAGCAGCGCCGTGGCGTACACCAGCGGCCGCGCGGCCTCGACGTTCGGGCTCTGGAAGCCGACGTCATAGATGTGGAAGCCCAAGTGCATGATCTTCTGATCCAGGTGAAGGTATGGGTAGTTGCCGTCCACCGGCAGCGACGGCGCCAGTTTCACCACACCCACCAGCATCAGCGGCGCCACTTCACCCGCGGCGCGAGCCACGGCGAGGATCATGCCGGTCATCATTGCCGGACTGGCCATCGGCAGCACGATCTTCCACAAGGTTTCAGCCTTGGTTGCGCCGAGGGCCAACGAGCCTTCGCGCACGGTGCGAGGAATCCGCGCCAGGCCTTCTTCGGTGGCCACGATTACCACCGGCACCGCCAGCAGCGCCAGGGTCAGGGACGCCCAGAGCAGACCCGGCGTACCGAAGGTCGGCGCCGGCAATGCTTCAGGGAAGAACAACCGGTCAACCGAACCGCCCAATACATAGACGAAGAAGCCCAGGCCAAACACGCCGTAAACAATGGCCGGAACACCGGCCAGGTTGTTCACCGCGATGCGGATAATCCGGGTCAGCACGTTCTGCTTGGCATATTCACGCAGGTAAACCGCCGCCAGCACGCCGAACGGCGTCACGATCATCGCCATGATCAGGGTCATCATCACGGTGCCGAAAATCGCCGGGAAAATCCCGCCTTCGGTGTTCGCTTCACGCGGGTCGTCGCTGAGGAATTCCCACATCTTGCTGAAGTAGAAACCGATCTTGGTGAAGGTGCCCATCGCGTTCGGCTGATAAGCGTGAACCACTTTACCGATGCCGATTTCGATCTCTTTGCCGTTCGCATCGCGGGCCGTCAGGCTGTCGCGATTGAACTGGGCGTGCAGGTCGTTCAGGCGGACTTCGATGTCTTGATAACGAGCGTTGAGCTCGGCGCGCTCGGATTCCATGTCCGCTTGTGCGGTGGCATCGAGTTGGCCAGCCAGTTCCAGTTTGCGGCCGTGCAGACGGACGCGTTCAAGACCTGCGTTGATCGCGCCGATGTCGGATTTTTCCAGGCTCTTGAGCTGTGCCGCGAGTTTGTTGACGCGCTCGACACGGGCCTGCAACTCAGGCCACGCAGCCTCGCCTTCAGCGATGACCTTGCCGTCCTGTTTGACGTTGACCAGGTAACCGTAGAAGTTGCCCCACTCGCGACGCTCAATGGCCATCAACTCAGGCGGGGTCTTCTGGTTAGTCAGCCACTCGCCGACGATCCAGGTGAAGTCGTTGCCGTTCAGATCACGGTTGCCGACCTTGATCAGCTCGCGGGTCATGAACTCCGGGCCCTGATCGGGCACCGGCAGGCCAGCGCTTTTCAGGCGCTCGCGCGGCACTTCTTCTTTCTGCACCACTTCGCCGATGACGAGGTGGTTGGCCTGGCCCGGCACGTCGTAACTGGCGTGCACCAGGTCGGCCGGCCAGAAATGGCCCAGACCGCGCACGGCAATCACTGCCAGCAGGCCAATGGTCATGATGACCGCGATGGACACCGCGCCACCGCTGATCCAGACGCCGGGGGCGCCGCTCTTGAACCATCCTTTCAGGGAGTTCTGTTTCACAGACTTCTACCTTTCTTAAAGCGACGAGTATTTCTTGCGCAGACGCTGACGAATCAGTTCCGCGAGGGTGTTCATGACGAAGGTGAACAACAGCAGCACCAGCGCCGAGAGGAACAGCACGCGGTAGTGGCTGCCGCCGACTTCCGATTCGGGCATTTCCACCGCAACGTTGGCGGCCAGGGTGCGCAGGCCTTCGAACAGGTTCATTTCCATGACCGGGGTGTTACCGGTGGCCATCAGCACGATCATGGTTTCACCGACCGCACGGCCCATGCCGATCATCAGCGCCGAGAAGATGCCCGGGCTGGCGGTGAGGATCACCACGCGAGTCATGGTCTGCCATGGCGTGGCACCGAGGGCCAGGGAACCGAGGGTCAAACCGCGCGGCACGCTGAACACGGCGTCTTCGGCGATGGAATAAATGTTCGGGATGACCGCGAAGCCCATGGCCAGACCGACCACCAGAGCGTTGCGCTGGTCGTAGGTGATGCCCAGGTCGTGGGAGATCCACATGCGCATGTCGCCGCCGAAGAACCAGGTTTCCATGTACGGGCTCATGTACAGCGAGAGCCAGCCTACGAACAGAATGACCGGAATCAGAATCGCGCTTTCCCAGCCTTCCGGCACTTTCAGGCGGATGGACTCAGGCAGGCGGCTGAAGACGAAACCGGCCACC
Source organism: Pseudomonas sp. F01002 (assembly GCF_004402115.1). NCBI lineage: Bacteria > Pseudomonadati > Pseudomonadota > Gammaproteobacteria > Pseudomonadales > Pseudomonadaceae > Pseudomonas > Pseudomonas sp. F01002. The sequence goes on from NZ_SOPU01000018.1 coordinate 549,177, forward strand.
AGAATGCCGATCGGCAAGAGCATCAGCAGGCTGAAGATGCCCGGCAAATGCCCTTCCACATACGGTGCGAGGAACAGGCCGGCGAAGAAACCGAGGATCACCGTCGGCATCGCTTCCATCAGCTCGATCACCGGTTTGACCTTGCGACGCATGCCCGGGGCCATGAAGTACGCGGTGTAGATGGCGGCGGCGACGGCCAGAGGTGCGGCCAGCAGCATGGCGTAGAACGCGGCTTTCAAGGTACCGAAGGTCAGCGGAGACAAGCTCAGCTTGGGTTCGAAGTCGGTGTTGGCGGCGGTTGATTGCCAGACGTATTTAGGCTCGTCGTAGTTCTCGTACCAGACCTTGCTCCACAACGCGCTCCAGGAAACCTCTGGGTGCGGGTTGTCGAGCAGCAGCGGTTGAATCTTGCCACCCGCTTCCACGATCACACGGTTGGCCCGTGGCGACAGACCGAAAATGCCTTGGCCATCGACCACCTGATCCACCAACAAAGTGCGGTGAGCGGTGCTGTGGAACACGCCGAGCTTGCCGGAGGCGTCGAGGGCGATAAAGCCTTTGCGACGTTCTTCAGCGGTGATTTCAACGATCGGCGCAGTGCCCATCTGGAAGTTACGAATCTGCTTCAGACGCAGCTCGCCATCGTGGTCGCGGGCCATGAACCACTGGGCCAGACCACCCTTGGAATCGCCGAGAATCAACGAAATGCCGCCCACCAGTTGAGTACTGGCAGTGATCTGCGCTTCGCCATCATCCAGCAGTTTGTAGCGACCGTTGAGGCTCTTGTCGCGCAGGCTGAACACGTCGGCCTGGGCACGACCGTTAATCACGTACAGCCACTGCTGACGCGGGTCGACGAAGATGTTCTTCACCGGCTCGGTCATCTGCGGCAGATCGATGCGCTTCTGCTCGTTGGTGACTTCGCCGGTCATCATGTTTTCTTCGCTGGTCAGCGACAAAACATTGAGTTGCGAACCGGTGGAACCGACCAGCATCAGCGTCGTATCGGTCGCGTTGAGGCTGACGTGCTCCAGGGCTCCGCCCGCCTCGTTCAGCGCAATCGGCGTTTCGCCATACGGGTATTCGATGGCCGGCGAGATGGTTTTCTTGCCGTCCGGGTAGCTGACTTTATAAGTGTGACGGAACACCAGCACCTGGCCGTTGGACAAGCCCACCGCCACCAATGGGTGGCCTGGTTGGTCTTCGCCGATGGAGGTCACTGTGGTGCCAGCCGGAATCGGCAGATCGACGCGCTTGAGTTCAGCGCCACTGTCGATATCGAAAAACAACGCCTGGCCCTTGTCGGAAACCCGCATGGCGACCTGGTTCTGCTCTTCCAGGGAGATCATCAACGGCTTGCCGGCGTCTTGCATCCAGGCGGGCGTGATGGCGTCCTTGGCGGTCAGGTCGGCGCCCTGAAACAGGGGCGCGACAACATAAGCGAGGAAGAAAAAGATCAGCGTGATCGCGCCGAGAACGGCGAGGCCGCCAACGAGGACGTACCAGCGGGTCAGGCGATCTTTGAGCGCGCGGATGCGGCGCTTGCGTTGCAGCTCAGGCGTATTGAAGTCAATTCGCTTGGGGGGATTAGTCGTCATGGTGGAATTGGCCAGATCATTCATTCGCACACCCTAGCGATCCTGTATGACAGAAAGATGACAATGCAGTGACACAACAAATCCGCCGCCTGTGGGAACTGGCAGCGGACCGGAAATTTGGGGGTATGTGGGAGCGGGCTTGCTCGCGAAGGGGCCGTCACTTTCAACGTCAATGTCGAATGATCCACCGCTTTCGCGAGCAAGCCCGCTCCCACATTGAACCCGGGGATTACCCCGGGTTCAGGGTTTTACTTTTTTGCGACTTCAGCGCCGCCTTCCGCCAGACCCAGGTCAGCCAGTGCTTTTGCAGCAACCTTGGCTGGCAGTGGGATGTAGCCGTCTTTCACTACAACTTCCTGGCCCTGTTTGGACAGAACCAGTTTCACGAACTCGGCTTCCAGCGGGGCCAGAGGCTTGTTCGGGGCTTTGTTGACGTAAACGTAGAGGAAACGCGACAGCGGGTACTTGCCGTTCAGGGCGTTTTCTTCGGTGTCTTCGATGAATTCAGTGGTGCCTTTTTTGGCCAGGGCCACAGTCTTCACGCTAGCGGTTTTGTAGCCGATGCCCGAGTAACCGATGCCGTTCAGCGAGGAGCTGATCGACTGCACGACCGAAGCCGAGCCTGGTTGTTCGTTGACGTTTGGCTTGTAGTCGCCTTTGCACAGGGCTTCTTCTTTGAAGTAGCCATAAGTGCCGGATACCGAGTTACGACCGAACAGTTGAACTGGCTTGTTGGCCAGGTCGCCGGTCACACCCAGGTCGCCCCAGGTTTTGACTTCGGTTTTAGCGCCGCACAGACGAGTGGACGAGAAAACTGCGTCAACCTGTTCCATGGTCAGGTGCTGGATCGGGTTGTCTTTGTGTACAAAGATCGCCAGGGCGTCTACTGCAACCGGGATAGCGGTTGGCTTGTAGCCGTACTTCTGCTCGAAGGCAGCCAGTTCGGTGTCCTTCATCTTGCGGCTCATCGGGCCCAGGTTGGCGGTGCCTTCAGTCAGCGCAGGTGGCGCAGTGGCGGAGCCAGCGGCCTGAATCTGGATATTTACGTTCGGGTATTCTTTTTTATAGTTCTCAGCCCACAGGGTCATGAGGTTGGCCAGGGTATCGGAGCCGACGCTGGACAGGTTGCCCGACACACCAGTGGTTTTGGTGTAGCTCGGGATAGCAGGGTCAACAGCGGCAACCGCGTTGGCAGTCGCAACGCCAGCAGCGACAAAAGTCATTGCCGCCATCAAACGCTTCAGTTTCATGCCTTACTCCTAGCAGATAGGTGTGTTAAGTCGGGGCCAAGTATCAGCAGGCCGTGTGAACACTCTATGGCTGAAATATGACAATTAGATGAAAGGCCAGCATTCGATCTTTTGCAGGGAGATCGCGTCATCGTTCTTCGCGAGCAAGCCCGCTCCCACATTTAACCGAGTTTCTCAGTGAGAACGCGGTCAACTGTGGGAGCGGGCTTGCTCGCGAAGGCGTCAGTGCAGTCAATGCAGTCAATGCAGTCAATGCAGTCAATGCAAAGGGAGCTTAGCGACCTTTCTTCCAGAGGTACGCACCCACCAGAATCCCGACACCGCAAATGATCGCCACGTAATAGGCAGGCCCCAGCGGGCTTTCCTTCAGCAGCAGCGTAACGACCATCGGGGTCAGGCCGCCGAAGATGGCGTAGGCCAGGTTGTAGGAGAACGACAGCCCGCTAAAACGCACCACCGCCGGGAAGGCTTTGACCATCACATACGGCACTGCACCGATGGTGCCGACCAGCAAGCCGGTCACGGCGTACATCGGGAACAGCCAGTCCGGGTGGTTGAACAGGCTGTGGTAGAAGGTCCACGAACTGATCAGCAACGCAGCACTGCCGAACACGAAGACACGACCGGCGCCGAAGCGGTCAGCCAGTGCACCGGAGGCGACGCAGCCCAGGCTCAGAAACACGATCGCCAGGCTGTTGGCCTGCAATGCGGTGGTGGGCGAGAAGTGGTAGACGGTCTGTAGCACGGTCGGGGTCATCAGGATGACGACGATGATGCCAGCGGACAGTAGCCAGGTCAGCAGCATGGAAATCAGGATCGCCCCGCGATGGTCGCGCAACACGGCGCGCAGCGGCACTTCTTCAGCCAGGGCCTTGCGCAGTTGCAGCTCGGCGAATACCGGGGTCTCGTGCAGCCAGCGGCGCAGGTAAACCGAGAACAGGCCGAACACGCCACCCAGCAGGAACGGAATCCGCCAGGCGTAATCCGAAACTTCGACCGGGGTGTAAATGCTGTTGATCGCGGTGGCGACCAGAGAGCCCAGCAGGATACCGGCCGTCAGGCCGCAGGTCAGGGTGCCGCAGGCGTAGCCGATGTGCCGCTGCGGCACGTGTTCGGAAACGAATACCCACGCGCCCGGCACTTCACCGCCAATCGCAGCGCCTTGAATCACCCGCATCAGCAGCAACAGGATCGGCGCCCACATACCGATCTGCGCATAGGTCGGCAGCAAACCCATGATCAGGGTTGGCACCGCCATCATGAAAATGCTCAGGGTGAACATCTTCTTGCGTCCCAGCAGGTCGCCGAAGTGCGCCATGACAATGCCGCCCAGTGGCCGCGCCAGATAGCCGGCGGCAAAGATCCCGAAGGTCTGCATCAAGCGCAGCCACTCGGGCATGTCGGCCGGGAAGAACAGTTTGCCGACCACCGTGGCGAAGAACACGAAGATGATGAAATCGTAAAACTCCAGCGCGCCGCCCAAGGCAGACAGCGATAACGTCTTGTAGTCGTTGCGAGTCAGCGGACGTGCGGACTGGGTTGGCTGCGCGATGCTCGAAGGCGCTGTGGTCATGGCAAGGCTTCTCTTATAGTCGGATCTGCAACCCCAACAACGCTGGCGGAGGCTTGGGCAGGTCCGGCACGATAGCAAATTGTTCGAAAAAGCACATAGAGGTGCGTATTTGACGGTCGAAATGAGAACCGGACGGTCGTCTCGGAGTCTACCGATCGATATACTCGCAATCCTGCACCTGCTTGTAAGGGGTTGCTGTGCGAAAACGTCGTTGGCACCTGTCAGCCGATTTCGCAGAGTTTCCCTTTAGGCGCCTTACGAAAAACGTGACGAACGTAGTATGTTCGGGGCTGAATCGTTTTTCCTTGAGACGGCTATTCACCTGAAGTACTTATGAAGAGTCACGGGTCAGAGGCACCCCCGGCATGATAGAGCTCGAACAAGAAGATCCAATCCCGCAAGGCGACCTTGCCCTGCAAATTACCGCGCTTCCCCGCGAAACCAACGGCTTTGGCGATATTTTCGGCGGTTGGCTGGTGTCGCAGATGGATTTGGCCGGCACCGCAATGGCCAGCAAGGTCGCGGGTGGCCGCGTGGCGACGGTGGCGATCGACCGTATGGCATTTCTGGTTCCGGTAGCGGTGGGCGCTCAGCTCTCCTTCTATACCCAGGCGCTGGAAATCGGCCGCAGTTCGATCCGAATGATGGTCGAAGTCTGGAGCGACGATCCGCTGTCCAGCGAGTGGCGTAAAGTGACTGAAGCCGTGTTTGTGTTCGTCGCCATCGACGGCAGCGGTCGCACCCGTTCGGTTCCGCCTAGAGCTCGTTAAACACTGCGACCTTTCTGCGGTCCATTGCAGTCATTGTCCCTGATCGAGAGTTGCCCCATGAGCACGCCCAACGTTGAAGCCGTGAAACTGGATGAACTGAACTGCTGGCGCATCCGCCACGGTCAGGCCGAACTGCTGGTTGCCCAGCAGGGCGCGCACATCCTCAGTTATCAGGTGGCCGGGCAACCGCCGCTGATCTGGCTCAACGACGAGGCAGTGTTCAAGACTGGCAAGAGCATCCGCGCCGGGGTTCCGGTGTGCTGGCCCTGGTTCGGCAATCTGCCGCGCAACCCGCAGAGCGTTCAGGCCATGCGCGTCAGCAACGAAGCGCCGACCGCCCACGGGCTGGTAAGGGCGATGGACTGGGAACTGGGCGGCATTGAAACCGAGGGCGAAAGCCTGAAGGTGGAGTTTGTTCTGCCTTACCCTGAAGGCGGCTTGCCAGGCTGGCCGCATCAAGTGGACTTGAAGCTGAGCATTCGTCTGGATGAACAACTGCACATCAGCCTGACCAGCCATAACCAGGGCGCTGACAAAGTCACCATCAGCCAGGCACTGCACAGCTATTTCGCGGTCAGCGATGTACGCGAAGTGCATGTCGAAGGGCTGGATGGCTTGAGTTACATCGAAACCCTGGACGACTGGAAAACCGTCACTCAGACCGGCGATCTGCGTTTTGTCGGCGAGACCGATCGTATCTATCTCAATACCCCGGCGAAGCTGAGCATTGTCGATCCGGCCTGGGAACGGCGCATCGAGCTGACCAGCAGCGGCTCACGCTCGGCGGTGATCTGGAATCCGTGGATTGATCGCGCTGCGGCGTTTAGTGACATGGCCGATGATGGCTGGCAGCGCATGCTGTGCATTGAAACGGCGAATGTGATGGATGATGTGGTGACGCTGGCGCCGGGTGCCAGTCATACCCTCGGCGTCAGCATCGGCAGCAAATCCCTCTAGCACCACAAAACCAATGTGGGAGCGGGCTTGCTCGCGAATGCGATGTGTCAGTCGACATCAATGTTGCCTGACACGCCGCCTTCGCGAGCAAGCCCGCTCCCACATTTGAATCTCTACAAGTCTGATTCCTTCACCACCCGCACCTTCGCCGCGTCCAGCGCATACGCTGCGTCAGCCAGGTCGTTGTTGACCTTCTCGACCTTCAGCGTGCCGGTCACCCACAGCGGTGTATAGATGTCATTCAGCTTCAAACCTTTCGGATAACGCACCAACACCAATTGATTAGGTGGTGGTGGCGGCACGTGGATGCAGGCGCCCGGATACGGCACGAGGAAGAACAGCGTGCTGCGGCCCTGGGCGTCGGATTCCAGCGGCACCGGATAACCACCGATGCGGATGTTCTTGTCGTTCATCGACGGCACGGTTTTGGTCGAATACATCACCGCCGGCAAGCCCTTGCTCTGCCTCATGCCACCCTTTTGGGTAAAGGTGCCATTGGCTTCGGGGGAGTTGTGGTCGATTTCGGGCATGGCCTCGAGGGCTTTCTGGTCCGACTTGGGCATCAGTTCGAGCCAGTCGGTTTCCGGCAGCTCGCCGGCATGGGCGAGGCCCGAGCCCAATAAAAGGAAAGTCAGTAAAAGACGGCGCATGGAGGTGCTCGGCAAAGGAGAGGACGGTGCAACGCCGAGCATTCTAGCCCTCTCTGCGTGCGGCGCAGAGGGGGCTTTGTCGCTTTGAGTCAGTTCTTTCTGATCAAGCCGAAGATCACCAGCAACACCACCGCGCCGACCAGCGCACCGATGAAGCCAGCGCCTTCGCCCGCGTGGTAGATGCCCAGAGCCTGGCCGCCGTAAGTGGCCGCCAGCGAACCGCCGATACCGAGCAGGATGGTCATGATCCAGCCCATGCTGTCATCGCCCGGTTTCAGGAACCGCGCCAGCAGGCCGACGATCAAGCCGATAAAGATGGTTCCGATAATTCCCATGGCATTTCCCTCTGATTGAATGGCTATGCAGAAGCCTAGTCAGTCTTCTGCATCCTGCCATGAGAGAACGGCGGACCCTGAATGGTTCCGCCGCTGCCACATG
>NZ_SOPU01000018.1:556450-675808 GCF_004402115.1 Pseudomonas sp. F01002
GCAGATGGCAATCGGCAATGGCCATGACTTTCTCGGTCTCGGGCACTTTACCGATGAAGTTGAGCATCGCGCTCTCGCCGACCTTGGCCGTCGAACCCAACGGCAGACCGGCAACGGCCCGCAGGTGGTTTTCGAACTGGCTGCACTCGGCACCTTCAGTGGTCCAGTGACCTGAGTTGTGCACCCGTGGGGCGATTTCGTTGGCCTTGAGGCCACCGTCGACTTCAAAGAACTCGAACGCCATCACGCCAACGTAGTTCAGCTGCTTGAGTACACGGCTGGAATAGTCTTCCGCCAAGGCTTGCAGCGGGTGATCGGTGCTGGCCACGGACAGTTTGAGGATGCCGCTGTCGTGGGTGTTGTGAACCAGCGGATAGAACCTGGTTTCGCCATCGCGAGCGCGCACAGCGATCAACGAGACTTCACCGGTAAACGGGACGAAGCCTTCCAACAGGCAGGCCACGCTGCCCAGCTCGGCGAACGTGCCGGCCACGTCTTCAGGCTTGCGCAGAACCTTCTGGCCCTTGCCGTCGTAACCCAGGGTGCGGGTTTTCAGCACGGCCGGCAGACCGATGGAAGCCACGGCAGCGTCCAGATCGGCTTGCGATTGAATGTCGGCGAACGCCGGGGTAGGAATCCCCAGGTCCTTGAACATGCTCTTCTCGAACCAGCGATCACGGGCGATGCGCAGGGCTTCGGCGCTCGGGTAGACCGGGACGAATTGCGACAGGAAGGCCACGGTTTCGGCCGGGACGCTTTCGAACTCGAAGGTCACCAGATCGACTTCATCGGCCAGCTGACGCAGGTGATCCTGGTCGCCGTAATCGGCCCGCAGGTGCTCGCCCAATGCGGCTGCGCAAGCATCCGGCGCGGGGTCCAGGAAAGCGAAGTTCATGCCCAGCGGGGTGCCCGCCAGCGCCAACATGCGACCCAATTGGCCGCCACCGATTACACCGATCTTCATCGTCAACAACCTCAGGCGATGCGTGGGTCTGGATTTTCCAGGACGCTGTCTGTCTGCTCAGCGCGGAATTTTTTCAGCACCGCGTGGAACTGCGGGTGCTTGGCACCGAGGATACTCGCCGAGAGCAACGCTGCGTTGATCGCGCCGGCCTTGCCGATGGCCAGGGTGGCGACCGGAATGCCCGCGGGCATCTGCACGATGGACAGCAGCGAATCGACGCCCGACAGCATCGACGACTGCACCGGCACGCCCAGCACCGGCAGGTGGGTCTTGGCCGCACACATGCCTGGCAAGTGGGCCGCACCGCCGGCACCGGCGATGATCACCTCGATGCCACGCGCCTCAGCCTCTTCGGCGTACTGGAAGAGCAGGTCCGGGGTGCGGTGGGCAGAGACCACTTTCACCTCGTAAGGAATGCCGAGCTTTTCCAGCATATCGGCGGTGTGGCTAAGGGTGGACCAATCGGACTTGGAGCCCATGATCACGCCAACCAGTGCACTCATCGTCGTGCCTCTTCTCTCTGGGCGCCCGCAGGCGCGTCAAAAAACAACAAGCCACGCAAAATGCGTGGCTTGATTGTACGAATTATGGCCGGACGAACCGGCCGAAGGCCGCGCAGTATACCTCAATGAAGCAGATAAACAGCCCCCGATACGACCATCTGTCATTCGGCGCAAAGTGCCGGTTTTATTGACTTAAGAGTCAGTCAAATACAACACCAATCCCTATGGGAGCGAGCTTGCTCGCGATAGCGTCGGGACAGTCACTATTGATGTTGAATGTTAGTCCGCCATCGCGAGCAAGCTCGCTCCCACAGGGTTAGTCGATGTGCTCAAGTACCTTGCGCGGCGCCGCCCTCGAGCTTGCGCCACAACAACCGCACATTCGCCTTGCGCACCAGCGCGCAGCGGTACAAGCGAATCTCCAGCGGCACATGCCATTGCGGGCCGCCGCAAACCACCAGTTCCCCACGAGCCAGTTCGGCGCGCACGCTGAGCCGTGGAACCCAGGCAATGCCCAGTCCTTCCAGCGCCATGCTTTTAAGACTGTCGGCCATGGCGGTTTCGTAAATGGTGCTGAAGCGTAACGCACGCTGGCGCAGCAGCATGTTCACCGAACGCCCAAGAAACGCACCAGCGCTGTAAGCGAGCAGCGGCACACTGCCTTCGCCTTCCAGATCGAACAGCGGTTTGCCCTCGGCGTCCGCCGCGCAGACCGGGAGCATTTCGGTGTCGCCAAGGTGCAGCGACGGGAAGATTTCCGGGTCCATCTGCATCGCGGCATCCGGGTCATAGAACGCCAACATCAGATCGCAACCGCCTTCGCGCAGTGCATGCACGGCATCACCGACGTTGGTTGCCACCAGGCGCGTCGCAATGTTCAGGCCTTCATTACGCAACTGCGCGATCCAGCGCGGGAAGAAACCCAGCGCCAGGGAGTGAGCGGCGGCGACCTGCATCACCTCGCCCTGCCCGCCTTCCAGGTGATGAAGGTGACGCAACACCTCACCGAGCTGCTCGACCACCGTTCGCGCGGTGACCAGAAACAGCTGCCCCGCCGCCGTCAGTTCGATCGGCGTGCGCGAGCGATTGACCAGGGTCAGCCCCAGCGCGGCTTCAAGGCTGCGGATCCGTCGACTGAACGCCGGCTGAGTCACGAAGCGTCGTTCGGCAGCCTGGGAGAAGCTGCGGGTGGCGGCCAGAGCACTAAAGTCCTCAAGCCATTTACTTTCAAGGTTCATCACGCCCTCCCGGACACGCACCAATTTAGGTCACACGCTCGCCGCAGACACGGCGTCACACGGGCATTATGCCGAATGCGCATAGGCTAGTGTTTATCAGCATTGGCCCAAAATTCTCCACAAGCCTAGCATTTGCAGTGTTCCGGCACAGACCGGGTCCTTATCGAGATGATTTCTATCATGTCCTCCGCTGCATCTTTCCGCACAGAAAAAGACCTGCTTGGCGTACTCGAAGTACCCGCTCAAGCGTATTACGGCATCCAGACCCTGCGAGCGGTGAACAACTTCCGTCTCTCCGGCGTTCCGATTTCGCATTACCCGAAGCTGGTTGTCGGCCTGGCAATGGTCAAACAGGCCGCCGCTGACGCCAACCGCGAGCTGGGTCACCTGAGCGAAGCCAAGCACGCTGCCATCAGCGAAGCCTGCGCACGTTTGATCCGCGGCGATTTCCACGAAGAGTTCGTGGTGGACATGATTCAAGGCGGCGCTGGCACTTCAACCAACATGAATGCCAACGAAGTCATCGCCAACATCGCGCTGGAGGCCATGGGTCACCATAAGGGCGAATACCAATACCTGCACCCGAACAACGACGTGAACATGGCGCAGTCGACCAACGACGCCTACCCGACCGCGATCCGTCTGGGTCTGCTGCTGGGTCACGATGCGCTGTTGGCCAGCCTCGACAGCCTGATCCAGGCGTTCGCTGCCAAGGGTGTTGAGTTCAGCCACGTCCTGAAGATGGGCCGTACCCAGCTGCAAGATGCCGTGCCGATGACCCTCGGCCAGGAATTCCGCGCCTTCTCCACGACCCTGAGCGAAGACCTGGCGCGCCTGAAAACGCTGGCACCCGAGCTGCTGACCGAAGTGAACCTGGGCGGCACCGCGATTGGCACCGGCATCAACGCCGACCCGCGCTACCAACTCCTGGCCGTTCAGCGTCTGGCGCTGATCAGCGGTCAACCGCTGGTTCCAGCCGCCGACCTGATCGAAGCCACCTCCGACATGGGTGCCTTCGTGCTGTTCTCCGGCATGCTCAAGCGCACCGCGGTCAAGCTGTCGAAAATCTGCAACGACCTGCGCCTGCTGTCCAGCGGCCCACGCACCGGCATCAACGAAATCAACCTGCCAGCGCGTCAGCCAGGCAGCTCGATCATGCCCGGCAAGGTCAACCCGGTTATCCCGGAAGCGGTCAACCAGGTGGCGTTCCAGATCATCGGCAACGACCTGGCCCTGACCATTGCGGCCGAAGGCGGCCAGTTGCAATTGAACGTGATGGAGCCGCTGATCGCGTTCAAGATCTTCGACTCGATCCGCCTGCTGCAACGCGCCATGGACATGCTGCGCGAGCACTGCATCGTCGGCATCACCGCCAACGAAGAGCGTTGCCGTGAACTGGTCGAGCACTCGATCGGTCTGGTCACCGCGCTGAACCCGTACATCGGCTATGAAAACGCCACCCGCATCGCCCGTATCGCCCTAGAAAGCGGCCGCGGCGTGCTGGAACTGGTGCGCGAAGAAGGCTTGCTCGACGACGAAATGCTCGCCGATATCCTGCGCCCGGAAAACATGATTGCTCCGCGTCTGGTGCCTCTGAAAGCTTAACCGAACGCAACGCCGGCGCTTGCTCTTTTAACGAAGAGCACGAAGCGCCACGCTCACCAGGTCGAGGGACTAGACACCTCTCACCTTTTGAGGGCTTGGGGATTTATTCCCCAAGCCCTTTTTTTTAACTCTTTTGCGGATAGCGAATATGTCTGACACCGCAAAGATCGCAGCCTTCGGCAGCTCCTACAGGATTTGACGTACACCCTGTAGGAGCTGCCGAAGGCTGCGACCTTTTGATCTTGGCAGCACCTCGTTTCGATGCTTGCACCACATCCGTGAAGACGGACGGCACTCTCCTAGGTATAGTGCCGCCCCTCTTCGCGTGAGCGGTCGTCGGTAACGAGGCCCAAACCCATGCGAAACCCGAACTAATAACAAACCCGCAATATGAAATCGGGACGAACCTTCGCCTTGCCTGTTTTGCCGCGCGCAATCTGGTGTAACGCGATGTTTCGGCCCGCCCAGCATTTGCCTAAACAAAAAACAGCGAGGAATAATCCATGCTCGAAGTCATTAACGACTTCCTCTCCGGGAAAGTACTGATCGTGCTCATTGTCGGGCTCGGTAGCTACTTCACGATCCGCTCGCGTTTCGTTCAACTGCGCCACTTCTTCCATATGTTCGCGGTGTTCCGCGACAGCCTGAAAAGCAGCGCCGGTCAACTCAGCTCGTTCCAGGCCCTGATGCTCAGCCTCGCCGGTCGTGTCGGTGCGGGCAACATCGCCGGTGTCGGTATCGCCGTGACCCTGGGTGGTCCGGGTGCGGTGTTCTGGATGTGGGTGACCGCGCTGGTCGGCATGTCCAGCAGCTTCTTCGAATGCTCCCTCGGCCAGCTCTACAAGCGCTGCGACTCCGACGGCACGTACCGTGGCGGCCCGTCCTATTACATCCAGCACGGCCTGCAGAAACGCTGGCTGGGCATGATCATGGCGTTCCTGCTACTGATCACCTTCGGCTTCGCCTTCAACGGCCTGCAATCCCACGCCGTGACCCACTCGCTGAAAAACGCTTTCGACCTCGACCCCACTTACACGGGCCTGGCCCTGGCGGTGTTGCTGGGTCTGGTGTTCATCGGTGGTATCAAGCGCATCGCCAAGGTCGCTGACCTATTGGTGCCGGTGAAAACCCTGGTGTACATCGGTGTGACCATCTATGTGATCGTGCTGCAATTCGACCACGTTCCGGCGATGCTGATGACCATCGTCAAAAGCGCCTTCGGTCTGGATCAAGCCTTCGGTGGCCTGATCGGCACCGCCATCGTCATGGGCGTGAAGCGTGGCGTGTTCGCCAACGAAGCGGGCCTGGGCAGTGCGCCAAACGTGGCTGCGGTCGCGTCGGTCGAGCACCCGGTGGCACAAGGTGTGGTTCAGGCGTTCAGCGTGTTCCTCGACACCTTCGTGATCTGCACCTGCACCGCGTTGCTGATTCTGCTCTCGGGCTTCTACACCCCGGGCTTCGAAGGCGACGGCATTGCCCTGACCCAGAACTCCCTGGCCGCCGTGGTCGGTGACTGGGGCCGGAGTTTCATTTCCGTGGCCCTGTCGTTGTTCGTGTTCACCTCGATCCTCTACAACTACTACCTGGGCGAGAGCAACCTGCGTTTCCTGATCGGTGAAAACCGCAAGGCGCTGATCGGTTACCGCGCGCTGGTATTGGTGTTGATCTTCTGGGGCGCTATCGAAAACCTCGGCACGGTGTTCGCCTTCGCTGACATCACCATGACCCTGCTGGCGTTTGTGAACCTGATCGCGCTATTCCTGCTGTTCAAAGTCGGCATGCGCATCCTGCGTGACTACGATGACCAGCGCGCGGCCGGTATCAAGACGCCAGTGTTCGATTCGAGCAAGTTCCCGGATCTGGACCTGGACTTGAAAGCCTGGCCCGCCAATCCGCCAGCGGCCGCCACCAAGGCTGAAGCTGAGCCGCAAGGCGTACCCGCAGCGCAACGCTGATCGGTTAAAGTGCGAAATCCCCTGTGGGAGCGGGCTTGCTCGCGAAAGCGGTGTGTCAATCGACATCAGTGTTGAATGACCAACCGCATTCGCGAGCAAGCCCGCTCCCACAATGGAACTCATTGTTCTCGGAGCGTCTCCATGAATTCCTCGACCTACCCTGCCGCCCAGCACGTCATGGTGCTTTACACCGGTGGCACCATCGGTATGCAAGCCAGCGCTCACGGCCTGGCCCCGGCGTCCGGTTTCGAAGCACGGATGCGCGGGTATCTGCACAGCCAGCCTGACCTTGTCGTACCGCAGTGGCGCTTTCGCGAGATGTCGCCGCTGATCGACAGCGCCAACATGACTCCTGATTACTGGCAGCAACTGCGTGAAGCGGTGGTCGACGCCGTCGATGTCCAGGGCTGCGACAGCGTGCTGATCCTGCATGGCACCGATACCCTCGCCTACAGCGCGGCGGCCATGAGTTTTCAATTGCTCGGCCTGCATGCCCGTGTGGTGTTCACCGGCTCCATGCTGCCGGCCGGCGTGACCGACAGTGATGCCTGGGAAAACCTCAGTGGCGCGCTGGTTGCTTTGGGTCACGGCCTTGCGCCGGGCGTTCATCTGTACTTCCACGGCGAACTGCTGGACCCGACCCGTTGCGCGAAGGTGCGCAGTTTCGGTCGCCATCCGTTCAAGCGTCTTGAGCGTCAGGGTGGCGGTGAGAAGGCTTCTTCAATACCGGCATCGCTGACCTACAACCAGCCCAAGCAATTGGCGAAAGTCGCTGTGCTACCACTGTTCCCCGGCATCGGCGCCGAGATACTGGACGGCCTGCTCGACAGCGGCATTCAGGGCCTGGTGCTGGAGTGCTACGGCAGCGGCACCGGACCGAGTGACAACCCGGAGTTTCTCGCCAGCCTGGAACGGGCGCGGGACAAGGGTGTTGTGGTGGTGGCGGTTACGCAGTGCCATGAAGGTGGCGTCGAGCTGGATGTTTACGAGGCCGGCAGTCGTCTGCGTGGTGTCGGCGTGTTGTCCGGTGGTGGCATGACCCGTGAAGCGGCGTTTGGCAAGTTGCATGGATTGCTCGGTGCCGGACTGGACACCGCTGAAGTGCGGCGCCTTGTAGAACTCGACCTCTGCGGCGAACTGAGCTGACACACCCCAAAACCTTGTGGGAGCGGGCTTGCTCGCGAAGGCGGCGGCACATCCAACATCTATGTGACTGCTACACCGCATTCGCGAGCAAGCCCGCTCCCACAGGTTCATCACTCGGCATACAACTTGCTGTCCTCCAGCCATCCCAAGGCTGGAACCCCCCATGCTCCACTCCCACCTCACCACCCTCAACGCTGTCTCCCTGGTGCTCAACACCTTCAAGGCCGAGGGCTTGTCCAGCGAAGCGCTGCTGGCCGGCAGCGGCATCACCACGGCGGATCTGAGCCGGGCGGACACGCGCATCACCACCAATCAGGAGATGCAGGTCTGCGCCAACGCCGTCGCGCTCAAGCGTGACATCGGCCTGGAACTGGGCCGGAGGATGCACGTTTCGTCCTACGGCATGCTCGGGTACGCCTTACTCACCAGCGCCACTTTAGGTGACGCCTTGCGGCTGGCACTGCACTATCCGGCGCTATTGGGAACACTGTTCGAGTTGAGCCTGGAAGAAGATAACGAGCGCATCTGGCTCACCGCTGGCGACTATCGGGAAAACCCTGCGCTGGCGCCATTCAATGTCGAGTTTTGCCTGGTTTCGATGAAGGTCACTTGCGAAGACCTGCTCGGCCAACCGTTGCCGCTGCTTGGCGCCCGCTTCGATTACCCGGCACCGGACTATCAGGCACGCTACACCGAACGTTTCGATTGCCCCTTGCAGTTCGACGCTGCGTCCAACGCCTTTGCCTTCGACAAAGCCTGGCTGGAGCACCCCCTGCCTCTGGCCGACGCCATCACCCATCAGGCCATGGCAGAACGCTGCCGCAAACAGAACACCGAGTTCACGGGT
This sequence comes from Pseudomonas sp. F01002, assembly GCF_004402115.1. Lineage (NCBI taxonomy): Bacteria > Pseudomonadati > Pseudomonadota > Gammaproteobacteria > Pseudomonadales > Pseudomonadaceae > Pseudomonas > Pseudomonas sp. F01002. The sequence goes on from NZ_SOPU01000018.1 coordinate 564,709, forward strand.
CGCCAAGTGTGGCTGGGACGAATCCGCCAGCTACTCAGTGCGCAGTTGAATGCGGCGCCCGGCCTCGAAGGTTTGGCCGAACAGCTGAACTGCTCGGCGCGCACCTTGCGCCGACATCTCAAGGAGCTGGGGTGCAGCTATCAAGAGTTGCTCGATGAACTGCGGTTCGAGCAGGCCAAACGCATGCTCTGCGAGGACGAACTGCCGATCTATCGGATTGCAGAAGCGCTGGGGTTCAGCGAGACCGCGAGTTTCCGCCATGCCTTTGTGCGCTGGAGCGGCGTGGCGCCGAGTCAGTTCAGACCCTGAGTACGACACCTCACCTGGAGGAGCAAAGCTTGCTCGCGATACGGACAACGCGGTGTATCTGCAAAAACGCGGTGATGCCATCGCGAGCAAGCTTTGCTCCTACGAGGTCTGGCGCCCAACGCTGGGGCACACCCGCGCCAACAAGGGGCGAAATTCGGTCAATTTTTTTGGCCATATCGATCCCCTTTTGGCCTTTCCTGCCGTTCTCTCAAACGCCGCGCCCCGCAAGACTGTGTTCAACCGAATCAGCCTGCGGAGAACAAGAAAATGCTGACGATCTACTCGGACGATCACCACCTGCACCACGGTCGTTGTGAATTGATGGACGGGCAACTGATGCCCTGCTTCGAAATGCCCTCGCGGGCCGACCATGTTCTGCAACGCGTGCAGTGCCGCGATCTCGGCCCTGTGGAGGCGCCCCAGGATTTCGGCCTCGACCCGATCGCGCGCGTCCACAGCCGCGACTACCTCGACTTCTTCAAAGGTGCCTGGACGCGCTGGACCGAATTCGGCACCGACGGCGACTTGCTGCCCTACACCTGGCCAGCCCGCACCCTGCGCCGGATCATGCCCACCAGCCTGCACGGCCAGCTCGGCTATTACAGCTTCGACGGTGGCGCACCGATTACCGCCGGTACCTGGCAAGCGGCATACAGTGCGGCGCAAGTCGCGTTGACCGCGCAAGCCGTCATTCAGCGCGGCGCCCGCAGTGCCTTCGCCTTATGCCGTCCACCGGGACACCACGCCGCCAGCGATTTGATGGGCGGTTATTGCTACCTCAACAACGCCGCCATCGCCGCGCAGGCCTTTCTCGATCAGGGCCATAAAAAGGTGGCGATCCTCGACGTCGACTACCACCACGGCAACGGCACTCAATCGATTTTCTATGAGCGCAGCGACGTGCTGTTCACCTCGATCCATGGTCATCCGGAAGCCGAGTTCCCGTTCTTCCTCGGCTATGAAGATGAGCTGGGTGAAGGGGCCGGCGAAGGTTTCAACTTCAACTACCCTTTGCCGGCCGGCAGCGGTTGGGACAGTTGGAGCGCCGCGCTGGAACAAGCCTGCAAAGAGATCGAAAAGTACGGCGCCGATATCGTCGTCGTATCCCTGGGCGTCGATACGTTCAAGGACGATCCGATTTCCCAATTCAAGCTCGACAGCCCGGATTACCTGGCCATGGGCGCGCGCATCGCCGGCCTCGGCAAGCCGACGCTGTTCGTGATGGAAGGCGGCTACGCGGTAGAAGAAATCGGCATCAATGCCGTGAACGTTCTCGAAGGTTTTGAAAGCGCCCAATGAGGAATTAGAACAATGAAAAGTCTCAAGCGTTTTATCGCGCCAGCACTCTTCCCCACAGTGCTGTGCGCCACAGTACTCAGTGGTGCCGCTCACGCTGAAGAGCGAACGTTGCGCGTCTACAACTGGTTCGACTACATCACCCCCAAAGCCCTGGAAGACTTCAAGGCCCAGAACACCCAGACCAAACTGGTCTACGACATCTTCGACACCAACGAAGCGCTGGAGGCCAAGCTGCTGACCGGCAACTCCGGCTATGACGTGGTCGTGCCGTCCAACGTATTCCTTGCCAAACAGATCGAGGCCGGCGTTTTCCAGCCACTGGACCGCAGCAAACTGCCGAACTGGAACCACCTCGATCCCAAGCTGATGAAGCTGATCGAAGCCAACGATCCGGGTAACAAATTTGCCGTGCCGTACATGTATGGCACCATCCTGATCGGCTTCAACCCAGACAAGATCAAGGCTGCATTGGGTGACAACGCACCGGTGGACAGCTGGGACCTGATCTTCAAGGAAGAGAACATCAGCAAGCTCAAGCAGTGCGGTGTCGCGCTACTCGACTCGCCGTCGGAGATCCTGCCACTGGCCTTGCAACACCTCGGCCTGGACCCCAACAGCAAAAAACCGGCGGACTACGAAAAGGCTGAAGCGCTGTTGATGAAGATCCGTCCGTATGTCACCTACTTCCATTCTTCGAAGTACATGGCCGACATCGCCAACGGTGACATCTGTGTCGCAGTCGGTTACTCCGGCAGCTTCTCCCAGGCAGCGAACCGCGCCAAGGAAGCCAAGAACGGCGTGATCGTCGACATGCGCCTGCCGAAAGAAGGCGCGCCGATCTGGTTCGACATGCTCTCGATCCCCAAAGGCGCGAAGAACCCGGAAGACGCCTACACCTTCATCAACTACTTGTTGCAGCCGCAGGTGATTGCACCGGTCAGCGACTTCGTCGGCTACCCGAACCCGAACAAGGACGCCACCGAAATGGTCGACCCGGCGATCCGCAACAACCCGAATCTGTACCCGACCGAAACAGCGATGAGTACGCTCTACACCCTGCAACCGCTGCCCCGTGATGCCGAACGAGCGCGGACCCGAGCCTGGACCAAGATCAAGTCCGGGACCTGAACAACCCATCGTTTACGCACCATTGAAGACCCGCCCCGTGCGGGTTTTTTTAACCTGACGATATTTAGTTACCGCCCGACCGATCCCGCACCCCGCTACTTTCCGAACCTGACCGGCGCGTTTGCGCGCACGTTCCAGTCCCTCAGAAAGGAATGCACATGCCCTCTACCGAAACGAATGCTGTCGAAGCCGATCCGGCGTCCAGCAACCCAAGCGATTTGCTTACCCAACTGGTCACCGGTCCCTCGATCAGGGAAGTGGCCACCCGTATTCTGCAATACGACCTGAAGCAACTCTACCCACAACTGGGCATTGATCCCGGAATGGCGATAGTCGTTACACCGAGCTGGAAAACCCTCGACGGGAAGGTCCAGCCCGGACCATTGGAATACGAATCTCTGACGGACACGCTGATTCGGCACATGGCCTCAGGCACGTCAGTGACCTACCTCGACGGTGAACACTTCCTGAGCCTGAATCCCGACGCGATCACTCCCCTCCATCTTCCGGTCAAAATCGACGCCATCGGGCGCCTGATCAATCAGCTGTCCCCCCTCCTGTTGGTTGCTTATCAGGAACAACAACTCGAATACTGGGACCAACCCACCCACGGCACGACCCTGCGTTGGCAGGCGTTGTCGCAATCATTGCGTCAAGTCTGGAACGTAAAAAAGGTTGAGGGTTCGGATACTCGCCAGCCGACCATTGCACGCAACGTCTTCAATGAAGAGGTTGAGGGCTGGGATGTGCACCAACTGGCCATTGCACGCCAGGTCTTCGATTATCCCGATGCAACGTTGCGCGCGCCCCACGACACCTACAAGACCCGGGTCTGCCTGATCGACTTCGACCAGTTCGATGGCACAGTGTCCAACCACCTCAATCGTACGGATTTGACGGTCGTGATCGGCACCGTCGGGACCCGCACGATCATTCTGACCCATTCCATCGCCACCAGCTTTCTGGCCTATGAATCGCTGGAGGAACTGGGCGAGGCCCTGCCCAAGTACGTTGAAAAGCTGCCTCCCGGGGTCACGCTTCAATGGCGTCTGTTCGAACCTTCCGGGGATTTCTTCGATCATCAGGCCATCGCCCTGATTGCTCTCCAGGCTGACACGATTGCCAACCTGGCAAATGCAAAAAGGCCCGACAAACCGACCATCGCCTATACCCGTGTCGAAGAAGAGGCGACCGGCACGACTCAGGCCCAAAAGGTGTTGTACCTCGAACAGGTGCAGCGTCTGATACCTCAATGGCTGGAAAACGCTTCGCCATTCGATCTGAGTTGCTACAGCCGGCACCTGTTCGATCTGGCACTGCTACAAATACACAACGGCGGCAAATCCTTCGACGACGATATTGCTCCGATCAAGACATTCGCGCTGGACGCACTTCGAGCCCACATGCTCAAAAGCCATAGTGACGTTGCCCAAATGACGCTTGAGAACGTCGAGATCGTTATTGTCAGTCAAGTGGTGTGGGGAACATTTACGGCCCCCGGCATGAACGAAACCACGCGCCTGGGCCTCGCCGAACTGGCACTCGAAAACCTCATCGCCCTCCCGCTAGGCAACCAGTCGGTTCAGTACAAGGACGGCACAGCGGTTCCGGAATGGATGACACCCGACTACCTGAAGTCAGCGATCAGCGCCGTCGACATTGGCGCGGCCTACCCGGCGTGGGTCAAGGGCAAGCTGCTGGACGACCCACAAGAATCGCTGCGGCGTCAAAACCTTTACGCCAGTAACCTGCGCATCCAGCTTGCGCTGCAAGCGTTGCAAAGCAAAATCCGTGGCGAACACGGCCTCGACGAACGTGGCTATCGCTACGTTGTGGCCGTCATGAATACGCTGAAAGCTGATCGGTGGGTGGACGGACAAGAGATCGTCATTCGCCCGCTGGCGTTCATCCCCAGCCAACGGGATAACAAAACCCCTGACAAAGTCACCAACATGTATGTGATCGGGGCGCGAGACATGGACAAGGGCCCTTGCATTCTCTATCGCCCACTGCTTGAGCAACCGTTGGCGCAGTACCCCACAGCCGCCAACCTGCTGTATGCGATCAAACACTCCAAAGCGCTGCGCGAATCAACCCTGGCGTGGTTGCCGGACAACGTTCGGTTCAACTACTCGCAGTATGTCTTCCCGGGGAAACTGCCTTCGGTCTGGACGGTGTCGCAACTGTTGAGCGACCCCTTGATTTCCTTGCAAATGAGCGGGCCGGTATTGCTCGGACAACACGTGATCGAGCACGACCGACTGGCGACGCTATTCAAGGCCAACGCCAACGCGATGATCATGAAGGGTGAGCGAGACTCGGTGTCCAATGCCGAAAACCGCTGGGCCAGCTTCAAACAACACGCCTGGATGATATTCAGCGCCGCATTGCCGTTTCTCGGGCGCACCGCTGGCACGGCAGCGTGGATCTGGCAGATTCTGGACGACCTGCAAGAAGCCATCGACGCCCGGGAAAACCAGGATGCGAAGGCACAATGGTCCGCCCTGACCGATTTGTTCCTTACCCTCGGCATGGTGCTGGCTCACCACGCGGTCGAGCGACGCCAACCCGCGCGGGACCGTATACCGATAACCAAGACCGAAACCGAAACCGAAACACCCATCGTTATCGACAAGCCTGCACACACGACGACCAGCGTGCAGTTACCAGATGTGACCACCGATTACCTGCCAAACGAACACCAGACCTCGCTTCATCCCACGACCGTACTCAATAACAGCAGCCGGGGGCTGGGACCCACCCTGGACCGGTACAAGGTCCCCAAACCGCAAGGATTGGGGGCAGCCAGTACCGAAGGTTTGCACAAGCACCTCTATGAATATCAGTCCAAATGGTATGCCCCGGTTGGCGAACGATGGTTTGAGGTCTTCGTGAATGATGATGAAATCGTCCAGATCATCAATACCCGCCAAACCCCGTGGGTCACCGGCCCGTTGTTGATCAACAACGCGAAAGGCGAATGGTTTGTCGATGTCCGACTGCGACTGCGTGGCGGCGGAAAGAAAAGCAGGCTCGCGGCACTACAACGAGCGAACGCAACCAAAATCGCCAACAGCAAGACTCACCTGGCCATTTTTGATGCGCAGATGGAGTCCAAAAGAAAAGCCATTACCGATGCCTACAACGCCATGAAAAATGCCCCCGCAGAGGCCATCGACGTCGCCCGACAAACATTTCTCGAAAAGCTGGACGCCCGAAACGACGAATATGACGTCATGATCGAACACACCAAATCGCTCAATCTGGTCGAGGAAGTACCCAATTACCGTGAAGCGATGATCGAAGTACTGGGAACCCAGCTGTTTTTCAATCAGACCTGGATCGATGAAAAATACCCGGAATTCACCGACGCCTTGCGCTTGACAATGGATCATCTCGATACAGAAGAAAGCAGCGGTCCCCGCCCGTCCTCCGGCACATTTGAAACCATGTCAGACCTGACCCAGGGCATTATCCAGAAGGTCGAATTCGCTCAGTCCCGCTTCCAGGAGTTGACGCGTCTGGGCAAAAACGCCGAGCAGTTGACCCTTGAATATCAAAAAAAACTACCAAAATTCGACATTTCGGACCTCAAGTCCCTTCAGGTCACCCTCGCCCGTGAACTATGCCTAAAACCGGGCGAGACGCCCGAACTGTCCGACGCCAAAGCATCCATTGAGCAGATCGTCGAAGACGCCGACCTGGCGGTGAATGGTGCGATGGAGTTGATGCACGATGAACAGATACTGAACATCGGTGAGCGGATCGAAGCCTTGAACAACCTGGTCGACCAGTTCGCCGCTATCGAACAGCGTTTGCAGAGTTTCGCGGGTACGTACCCTGAACAGATTGTCAAAGCGCAGCTTGAGCGGCTGCAGGGTCGCGTTGGTGAATTCAATCAGCAGACCGTCGTGCATCTGGCGGACTTGCTGCGCGAGCAGCGACGCCTGGAGCCCAGGCCGGGGCCTTCACACGCCTCATTGGCATCGAAAAAGAGAGTCATCAAAACGCAATTCAAAGGCACCGTGATCGGCCAAATACGCAAGACCGCGCCCGGTCACCCGGTCCTCGTGGACGTCACCGCGCCAGTGACCGGCAAGGTGATCGCCACCTTCCACGAAAAGACACCCGGCGTCTGGGTCGAGCGGAAGCGGTTGACGAAGAAACCGCAGACGCCCAAAGAGCGCCTGCCTGACCCGGGAGCACGCATAACGGCAGGAAAAGCCCTGCTGGATACTCTGCCCTCCTTTACTCGACGCGCCGAGGCCGACTCAAAACAGTCCAGGCAGATTCCGGTGGAAATAGAAGAAGCGTTCCACCATCAGGCCTCCCGCCTTGAAGCCGCCACCAAGGCGATCAACGCAGCGCTCCTCCAGAGCAATGTCACTCAAAACCATGTGAGCGACGCACGACAGGTGTTGGCACAACTGGCCAAACAAACCACCCGGCTCTACGCCGAAGGCCATCGCCTGCGGCTGGAGATGACCAAACGGCAACCACCCACTGCTGCTCGAATCGAATGGCTGCACAGCAAAGGTGCAATCGACATCGTACGTGTGGGAGACCGACGTCGGCTCAAAGGGCCGCGCCACGATTATCTGCAGGAATACGAAGTGCGTGAGGCCACCACCGCCAGGGTGCTGTGGTACGCCCACTTTCACTACGCCCAACTCAAGGATGGCGTCCACTCCTTTACCGCCGCTCACCTGAAAACCCGCGAGCAACGGCTACTTGGTCGTATCGATCTAGGGTCGAGCACCGGCAACCAGGAAGCGATCGAGATCTATCGCAGCGAGATCAGCCCTCAGTTGGCCCGGTCGCTGTTCTTCTCTAAGGCACCCGCATCCACCTGACTGTCACTACAGACCAACCTGAAAGTATCTGGCAAATATCTGGTGACACTGGAGCCCCAGTGATCGGTAAAAGGGCTGGTTACCGGCCAGCCCTTTTACCAACGCCAGGCCGTGCGCAAACGCGCAAGCGCTGACTCGATCGCACCTTCGGGCACCGCCGAAAAACCCAGCACCAACCCGGCACGCTGGTCCGGCGGGGTGCTGGAGTCCGGCAGCCAGTAACTGCTCAAACCCGCGATCTCGACTTCGACGCTGGCCGCTTTTTCGATCAACTCACGTTCACGCGCCAGACTCTCGACCGACACGGTCAAATGCAGTCCTGCCGCCACATTCGGCAGGCTGCCCACCCCCGGGATATCCGCCGGCCAGCCGGCCAGCAATGTATTGCGTCGGCTCAGGGCTGCGCGACGCATACGGCGGATATGCCGCTGAAAATGCCCGGTGGCCATGAACTCGGCCATCACCACCTGGGTGCTGACCTCGGAGTGTCGAACGTCCACCGCCCGGCGCTGGGCGAAGGCTTCCACCAGCTCTCTGGGCAACACCAGATAACCCATGCGCAAGGCCGGAAACGCGACTTTGCCGAAGGTCCCGACATAGATCACCCGGCTCTGCCGGTCCAACGCTGCCAGCGGTGCCAGTGGCGCGCCGCTGTAACGATATTCGCCGTCGTAATCGTCTTCGACGATCCACCCCTCGGTTCGCTCGGCCCAGGCCAACAACTCCAGCCGCCGCGCCAGACTCATCACCACCCCGGTCGGGTACTGATGCGACGGCGTGACATAGGCCAGTCGACAATCGTTGAGCCCATTCAATTCGCTGCAGTCGATGCCCTCGCTGTCCACCGCCACCCCGTGCAATCGCGCACCGGCTACGGCGAACGCATGACCCGCCGCCCGATACCCCGGATTCTCGATCGCCACGCCATCGCCGGGCTCTACCAGCAGCTGTGCACAAAGGCTAATCCCCTGCTGTGCGCCACTGGTGATCACTATTTGCTCAGCCGTGCATTGCATCCCCCGGGAGCTGCGCAAATATGCGGCAATCAAACCGCGTAATCGTGCATCGCCCGCAGGATCGCCGTAACACAACTGCTGGAGATCCGGTTTACGCCAGAAAGCCGCATTCAGCTTGGCCCAGACCTCGAAAGGGAACAGATCAAAAGCCGGAACTCCCACACGAAAGGCGCGGGGCGGACCACTCGGTGGCAAGGCCAAATGGTTCTTTTCCACGCGTCCCAGCGCACCGCTGTGGATAACTTTGCTGGATGAAACCACAGGTAAATCCAGCCAATTTGTGGATAAGGCTGTGGGTAACCCTGTTGACAACCCTGTGGATACTTTTGTGGATAGTTTTTTCACCGGCAACACTGATTGAGGCAGTTGCGCGACATACGTCCCGTCACCCACACGCCCTTCAATAAAGCCCTCGGCGTAGAGCTGATCGTAGGCCCGGACCACGCTGTTTCGGGAAATTGACAACGCCGCCGCCAGATCGCGACTGGCCGGTAATCGCGTACCGCTGGCCAGCCGACCGTCGAGCACTCGCACTCGCAAGGCTTGATAGAGTTGACGACTCAAACCCTGACGGCGATCGAGTTCGATACCCGCCGGGTTGAATGACAAGGACAGTGGCTCGCTGGTCATGGCAATGGACCTATGAAATTGGTCGCTAATGGCTCTTACAACAGACCAATAGCCTGCCTAGGATGCAGGCATTCGCCAAGGAAAATCTCCATGTACACGCCAAGCAGCTTTGCCATAGATGATTTGCATGAACTGCACCAGCAGATACTCGGCACCCGCCTCGCTGTGTTGGTCACACACGGGGAGCAAGGTCTGCAAGCCAGCCATTTGCCGCTGCTGTTGAGTTCAGACCAAGGCCCGAATGGCACCCTTTATGGACACTTCGCCAAGGCCAATCCGCAATGGCGGGAATTGCAGAACGGCGCCGAAGCCCTGGTGATTTTTGCCGGTGCCGACGCTTATGTCAGCCCGGGGTTTTACCCGAGCAAAGCCGAGCACGGCAAAGTCGTGCCGACCTGGAACTACGTCGCCGTGCATGCCTACGGCACGGCCGAAGTATTCACCGACGCCGATCGCCTGCGCACTCTGGTCAGCGCGCTGACTGATCGTCATGAAGCGGGTCGTGCCAGTCCATGGAAAGTCGCCGATGCCCCCGCCGACTACATTGATGGGATGCTCAAGGCCATCGTCGGTTTTGCCTTGCCGATCCAGCGCCTGGAAGGCAAACGCAAGCTCAGCCAGAACCGCAACGCTGCAGACATCACCGGTGTGCGCGAGGGGCTTGCCGCCAGCCCTGATGTGCACGATCAGGCCCTCGCCCACTTGATGCGTTAAGGAATGAACATGAGTCAGATCGACATCCGCCAGGTCACCACCGACGACCACGCCGCCTGGTTGCCCTTGTGGCAAGCGTACCTGCGTTTCTACAACACCGAACTGCCTGAGGCCGTCACCCAAAGCACGTGGCAGCGAATGCTCGACCCGAGCGAACCGACCCATGCCGCGCTGGCCTGGGCCGATGACAAAGCGGTGGGCATGGTGCACTTCATCTACCATCGTTCGAACTGGAGCATCGAAAACTCCTGCTACCTGCAAGACCTGTTGGTAACGCCTGAAACCCGCGGCACTGGCGTCGGCCGACAGTTGATCGAATTCGTTTACGCGACAGCCAAAGAGGACGGTTGCTGCAAGGTCCACTGGCTGACCCACGAAACCAATGCCACTGCGATTCAGCTCTATGAGCGCATTGCCGAACGCCCCGGTTTCATCCAGTTTCGCAAAGCCATTTAAGGTTCAAGGAGAGCAGCATGTCGATTTCACTCGCCGACTGGAAAGGCGTTCCGGCACCGTCGGTTCAAACCCTCGAAGGGCGTTTCATCCGCCTGGAAAAACTCGACCCGGCGCGTCACGCCGACGGTTTGTGGGAGGCTCTGCAAGGACCGGGTGCCGACCCAAAACTCTGGGACTATTTGCCATACGGTCCTTTCCCGGAGCGCAGCGCGTTCAACGATTGGCTGAACAACCATGCGGCCAATAGCGACCCGTATTTCTTCAGCGTGATCGACCGTGCCAGCGGCGATGTGCAAGGCATCCTCAGTTTGATGTCGATTGTTCCTTCACAAGGCCGGATCGAGATCGGCCATGTCACGTTTGGCGCGCCGATGCAGCGCTCGCCGAAAAGTACAGAGGCGGTTTATCTGCTCGCCAAAGAGTCGTTTGCCTTGGGTTACCGACGCCTGGAGTGGAAGTGCAACAACGGAAACGCCCGCTCCAAATACGCGGCCGAGCGTCTGGGGTTCAGTTTTGAAGGGGTTTTTCGCCAGCACATGGTGGTGAAGGGGCAGAACCGGGATACGGCGTGGTATTCGATTCTGGATTCGGAATGGCCGGCGATTGGGGCGGGGTTTGAGCGCTGGCTGTCCGATGAGAACCAGACGGATTCGGGGCAGGTGAAAACGTTGGCCGAGTGCCGCGGGTAAAGTTCCAGCAGCAAAAGATCGCAGCCTTCGGCAGCTCCTACTTTGGAAGGCGATCCCATGTAGGAGCTGCCGAAGGCTGCGATCTTTTGATCTTTCTACGCCAACTTTTGCGTCAACACTGCAATGTGCTCCGGCCCGATCCCGCAGCAACCGCCCAAATGACTGGCGCCGCGTTCTTTCCAATCCGCCGCCCACTGCAAGTAACCCGGCGGATCGAGATCGTCACGCAACGGGTCCAGACCGTCGTTGGCCGTGGCCTCTTTCGGTTGCGGCGGGAAGGCATTGGCGTACGCGCCGATGTGAATCTTCACCCCCAAACGCTCAAAGGTTTCCCGCGCGGCATCAATCGCAGCACCGATCACTTCCGGCTGGCTGCAGTTGAACAGCAACGTCTCGACGCCCAGCTCAGCCGCCACGGCTGCGGCTTCAGCCACCGACTCACCCGAACGCAAGCGCGGCACTTCGTCCGTGTCCTCATCCTTCAGGGTAAACGACAGCCAGAACGGCTTGCCGTCTGTTGGCAGACCGGCATGGATCGCTCGCGCTTCAACGATCGAACTCTGGGTTTCCGCCAGCCATAGATCGACATGAGGTGCCAGACCCTTCACCAGCGGCGCCAACAACTCAGTCGCCCGAGCAGCATCGAAAAGGTCCGGACGATAGGACCCAAACAGCGGCGGCAATGAGCCGGCCACACGCACCGCTTTGCCCGAAGCCTCTACAGCGCGCCGAGCCAGCTCACCGGCCAACGCCGCGAGCGCCTGCCCTTCTGCGGCAAAACGTTCTTCGCCAATGTGAAACGGCACCACCGCGTAACTGTTGCAGGTAATCACGTTGGCACCGCTTTCGATATAAGCCGAGTGCACCGCCTCTACCGCTTGCGGCGCTTCGCTCAAGGCCAGCGCCGACCACTCGGGCTGTCTGAACGGCGCGCCTCGACGCTGCAACTCACGACCCATGCCGCCATCCAAAATTACTGTGCTTGCTGCGCCCATATGCTTTTCACTCATAAGCTTATGAAAATAACTCACTATCAGAGTCGCTCTTATAACTATTTAATACGCACCATCCGGTTAATAACAACCTCTTTTTTATCAGGGATCGACTGTGAAATTCCAACCGCTACTGGCCCTGGGCCTGACGATTCTGGCTGCCTCCACCCAAGCCTTTGGCGGCGCCACGCTGGATCGCGTCGAAAAAAAGAAAGAATTGGTGGGCGTGTTGATGGAAAGCTATCCACCCTTCTCGTTCCTCAATGATCAGAACCAGCTCGATGGATTCGACGTCGACGTGGCCAAGGCCGTGGGGAACAAACTGGGCGTCAAACTGCGCCTCGAAACCCCGTCCTGGGACGTGATCGCGGCCGGCCGCTGGAGTGGGCGCTATGACATCTGCATCTGCTCCATGACCCCGAGCAAGGCCCGCGCCGAGGTCTTCGACTTCCCGGTCGAGTACTACGCCTCGCCAGCGGTGATCGTAGTCAACGCCAAGGACGACAGCATCCACAGCGCCAAAGACCTGAGCGGCAAAAAAGTCGGCCTCACCAGCGCCTCCAGCTACGAAAGCTACCTGAACAAGAACCTGGTGATCGAAGGCGCCGAAGACACTCAATTGCAGTACCCGTTCGAAGATGTGCAGATCGCGCCGTATGACACCGACAATGTCGCCTTCCAGGACCTCGGCCTGGGCGCTGGCGTTCGACTGGATGCGATCCTCACCAACCTTGTCACCGCCCAACCGCGCCTGACCGAAGACAAACGCTTCAAGCTCGCCGGCGAGCCGCTGTACTCGGAGCCAAACTCGGTGGCCATTGAAAAAGGCGACGCCCAGTGGGACGCCAAAGTGCGTGACGTCTTCGCTCAGCTGAAACAGGACGGCACCCTGAGCAAGCTTTCGCAAAAATGGATCGGCGCCGACATCAGCAAATGACTTCTTTCCCAAAACCTCCCCAGCCGCCGCAACCGGTGGCTGAGTCGCTGTTGCAACGGATCTTCGGTTTCCGCACGCGGCTGTACCTGACCTGGGCAGCGATGCTCGGGTTGTTCGCCAGCTTCTTCCTGAGCTTCGACCTGAAGTTCTCGATCATCCTCGACAAACTGCCGAACCTGATCGGCCTGCACCTGGCGCCCAACGGCTTTTTGCAGGGCGCGGCGCTGACGTTGTTTTTGTGCCTGTGCTCGATCGTGACCTCCTCGCTGCTGGGCTTCATCACCGCCCTGGCGCGGCTGTCGAAAAGCGCCGTGGCCTTCGGCATCGCGAGCTTCTATGCCTCGATCTTTCGTGGCACACCGCTACTGATCCAGATCCTGCTGATCTACCTCGGCCTGCCACAACTCGGCATCGTCCCGGGCGCAATCGCCGCCGGCATCATCGCCCTGTCGCTCAACTACGGCGCTTACCTCAGCGAAATCTTCCGCGCCGGCATCCTCGGCGTCCCCCACGGCCAACGCGAAGCATCCCTGGCCCTGGGCATGCGCGAAACCGTGATCTTCTGGCGCGTCACCCTGCCCCAGGCAATGCGCACCATCATCCCGCCGACCACCAACCAATTCATCTCGATGCTCAAAGACTCGTCGCTGATCTCGGTGATGGGGGTTTGGGAGGTGATGTTTCTGGCGCAATCGTATGGGCGCTCGAGCTATCGCTACATCGAAATGCTCACGACGGCGGCGGTGATTTATTGGGTGATGTCGATTGGGTTGGAGCTGATTCAGGCGCGGATGGAGCGGCATTATGGGAAGGCGTATTTGAGCCGTAGTTAGCGAAAGGCAGATGCGTTTCCGAGTTGCGATAGCCGACCATGTCTCGATTTGTTGTAAGAAAAAGCGTCTGTCCGAACGGGTAAAAACAACCTTCCTCAGGAGGCTGGCAATTTTCTACACAACCTTCTGACAACCCCCGCAAGCCCGTCGGAAGCAGCTGACATCGGTACCTATAGTCTCTCTCTTAGAGTTGGCCTCCCTTCAAGAGAGGCCGTACTCGATGCCCGTTCAACACAAATACCGACCAAAACATCTGGCGCTGGCCGTTGCGCTTGCAGTGGGTTGCATAGAAGTCTCCATGGCGCAGCAACCGGAGCCTCAAGTCAATTCCGACGCGCCGACCACCAAACCTCGTAAAAAAACCGCCAAGCCCAATGAGCGCTTCGATGATCTTTTCGCGATCAAGGAGTTCATCGGTCCACGTGAAAATGCTGCCCGGGCCACAAACGGGTCGGGTGAAGGGCAGACAGTTCGGCCAGTAACAACTGAACAGCTTGCCACCGTTGCAGTCGACTTCGATGACGCCTTCTATGAGTCTCTTGACTTTCCCGAGCCCACCGCTTCCGAAGTAGCATCCGCTCCTGCGGAGGTAGACCCGTTCGCTCATTTCCAGAACGACTACACCACTCAACACACCCTCATCTCAGAGCCACTCCAAAATATCGACGGCGTCTCGCTGGTATTGGGCGACGCGGATGACCTCCTGGTCATCAACAGAGGCGCCCGATGGGATGGAGAACTTGATGGCGGCAACGGAGTCAACGGGCTGCTCCTTAATTCCGTGGACGGGGGCATAGTAGGAGACACAACCAATTTTGCTGCCCTGCGGGTGGCGAAAGGCGCATGGACATTTACCGGCAGCAACGACTTCCATAAAGGTGCCGAAGTAAGGAAAGACGCTGCGCTATTTAACCTAGGCGCTATAAAAGGCACTGTGTACGTTGATCACGGAGGCACCTACGGCGGCTACGGTAAAGTAGGTGGCTTGCACGTGGACGGTCAGTTACTGGTCAGTGAAAATTTGGGGGCTCCTTCCATTAGAGGAGATCTTACGCTTAGCGAAAGCGCCACACTCGCCTACGAAGTAACGGATAAGGCTGATACTTCACAGACTATTTACGTCGAGGGAATCGCCAAGCTTGGTGGCGCGTCTTTACTGGTTACCGCTCTGCCAGGCGACTACGCACAAACCCTTAATCACACGGTAATTTCCGCAGAGCGGGTCGAAGGAACATTCAGTCGAGTCGACAGCACTCTGGCGTTCATGAAGGCCACCCCGGACTACAGCGACGAAAAGGCCGTCAGCCTGACCTACGCTCGCAACGAAGTGCCTTTCGAAAATCTCGCGACCAACGAAAACGGTCGGGAACTCGCCCGCAGTATTGAAGAGCCCAAAGCCAGTCCGACGGCGCAGACACCTCCCAATACCGCGAACGCCGCTGTCACGGCCCTGCTCGCCTCCACCACCGAAACAGCCTCCCTGGCCATCGACCAGTTGGACGGCAGCCAGAACGCCAACCTCGCCAAGGCGACCCTGAGCAGTGACAGTCCGGTGAGCGCAACCCTGCTCTCGGCCATGCGGCAGCTGGATAGTGCCAATGCCTACGGCAAGACTGGCAGACGAAACAATGCACCACGCCTGGCCACCGGCAGCGAAGACAATGGCCGAGTCTGGCTGCAAGCGCTGGGTCACGGTGGGACGCTGGATCGCGACTACGACGCTCTGAAACACACAACCCACGGCCTGGTACTGGGAGCTGATTGGGGCATCGATGAGGAATGGCGCATCGGGGGTGATGAGCGGCAAATCCGAAACGCGCCTGGACAGCCGCGGACTCGACGGCGATCTCGACAGCTGGCATTTGGGAGCTTATGCCCTACGTCAAAACGGACCAATGTCACTGCGCCTGGGCGCGACCTATAGCAGCCACGACGGCAGCACTAAACGCCGGGTTGCCTTCAAAGGTTTCAGCGACCGCCCCGAAGGCCGTTACGATGCCAACACCCAGCAGGCCTTTGCGGAATTGGGTTACAACCTGGGCCAGGCGAATGTCAGCATCGAACCGTTTGCCAGCCTGGGCTACCAGCGCTATCAGCGCGACACTTACACGGAAAAAGGCGGCGCAGCGGCGCTGAAGGTACACGGTCAAACCCAGAACAACATGAACAGCACATTCGGCCTGCGGCTGGCGAAGCTCAACACTCTGGATAACGGCATGCAACTGACGCCACGGTTCAGTGCCGGCTGGAAACACACTTACGGGGACGTCTACAGCGATACCCGCCAACGATTGGTGACGGGCGGAAAAAACTTCACCGTTTCCGGTGCGCCGCTGGATCGTGACAGTCTGCTGGTCGATGCAGGGCTGGACCTTGGATTGTCAGCAAAACACACCCTGGGCGTCGGTCTCACTGGCGAGATCGGCACCGACAGCCGAAACCACGGCGTGACGGGTCAGTGGCGGATGGCGTTCTGATGAACCCACGCCAATCTCACTGACTCGACTCGATACCTGTGGGAGCGGAGGCGTTTTCAGGGAAGCGTTTCACCCTGAATTCCGGGCGAAAAAAAAGGGGAGCACATGCCCCCCCGAGGTTTAAAGCGGTATATCGAGGCTGTTAACTCAGCCTTCGATCTCGATCAGGATTTCGCCCGGGTTCACCCGGTCGCCCTTGACCACGTGGATGGCGGTGACTTTGCCGGCGATGGCCGCCTGGACTTCGGTTTCCATCTTCATCGCTTCGGTGATCAGCACGGCCTGGCCGGCTTTCACGGTATCGCCTTCCTTGACCAGTACGTCGACGATGTTGCCCGGCATGGTGGTGCTGACGTGGCCCGGTGCAGTGGCTTGCTTGCGCTTGCTGCTGCCGCCGCTGACGAATTCGTTGAGCGGCTCGAACACCACTTCTTCCGGCATGCCGTCGATAGACAGGTAGAAGTGACGCTTGCCTTCGGCCTTGACGCCGACACCGGTGATGTCGACGCGGTAGGTTTCGCCGTGAACGTCGATGACGAACTCGGTCGGCACGCCTTCGCCACCAGCCGAGGTCACGCCGCCGGCTTCAGGAATCGGTAGCAGCACTTCTGGAGTCAGGGTGCCGGCAGCGCGTTCTTTGAGGAACTTGCGACCGATGTCCGGGAACATGGCGTAGGTCAGCACGTCTTCTTCAGACTTGGCCACGGTGCCGATTTCGGCACGCAGTTTGGTCATCTCCGGCTTGAGCAGGTCGGCCGGACGCACGTCGATCACTTCTTCGCTGCCAATGGCCTGGCGACGCAGTTTTTCGTTCACGGTGCCCGGCGCTTTGCCATAGCCGCCTTGCAGGTAAAGCTTCACTTCGTTGGTGATGGTCTTGTAGCGCTCTCCGGCCAGCACGTTGAAGAACGCCTGGGTGCCAACGATCTGCGAGGTCGGGGTCACCAGCGGAGGGAAGCCGAGGTCTTCACGAACGCGCGGGATTTCGGCCAGCACTTCGGCCATGCGGTTCAGAGCGCCCTGCTCTTTCAACTGGTTGGCCAGGTTGGAAATCATCCCGCCCGGGACCTGGTTGACTTGAACGCGGGTATCGACGGCGGTGAACTCGCTTTCGAACTGGTGGTACTTCTTGCGCACGGCGTAGAAGTACAAGCCAATCTCTTGCAGCAGTTCCAGGTTCAGGCCGGTGTCGAACTCGCTGCCTTTAAGGGCGGCGACCATCGATTCGGTGCCCGGATGGCTGGTGCCGGAGGCAAAGCTGGAGATCGCGGTGTCGATGTGATCGGCGCCGTTCTCGATGGCCTTCAGTTGGCACATCGTTGCCATGCCAGCGGTATCGTGCGAGTGAATGAACACGGGCAGCGATTGCTCGGATTTCAACGCTTTGACCAACTCGCCAGTGGCGTACGGCGTCAGCAGGCCGGCCATGTCCTTGATCGCCACCGAGTCGCAACCCATGGCTTCCATCTGCTTGGCTTGCGCCACGAACGCCTCGATGGTGTGCACCGGGCTGGTGGTGTAAGCGATGGTGCCTTGAGCGTGTTTGCCAGCAGCTTTCACCGCTTCGATGGCGACTCGCAGGTTACGCACGTCGTTCATCGCGTCGAAGATGCGGAACACGTCGATGCCGTTGACCGCGGCCTTGGCGACGAAGGCTTTGACCACATCGTCGCTGTAGTGGCGGTAGCCCAGCAGGTTCTGACCACGCAGAAGCATTTGCAGGCGAGTGTTAGGCAGCGCCGCGCGCAGTTGGCGCAGGCGCTCCCACGGGTCTTCTTTGAGGAAACGTACGCAGGCGTCGAAGGTCGCGCCGCCCCAGCATTCCAGCGACCAGTAGCCGACTTTGTCGAGCTTGTCGCAGATCGGCAGCATGTCTTCGGTGCGCATGCGAGTCGCGAGCAGCGATTGGTGGGCGTCGCGCAGGATTGTGTCGGTAACGTGGATTTTCTTAGTCATTGGAATATTCCTCACAGGCCTGCGTGGGCGGCGATGGCGGCGGCGATGGCCAGGGCCAGCTCTTCGGGTTTGCGCTTGATCGAGTAGTTGGTCAGTTCAGGGTGGCTTTCAACGAAGCTGGTGTTGAACTGGCCGCTACGGAATTCCGGGTTACGCAGGATTTCCTGGTAGTACGCGGCGGTGGTCTTGACCCCTTGCAGACGCATGTCGTCGAGGGCGCGCAAGCCACGGTCCATCGCCTCTTCCCAGGTCAGCGCCCAGACCACCAGTTTCAGGCACATGGAGTCGTAGAACGGCGGAATGGTGTAGCCGGTGTAGATCGCCGTGTCGGTACGCACGCCGGGACCGCCGGGCGCGTAATAACGGGTGATCTTGCCAAAGCTCGGCAGGAAATTGTTTTTCGGGTCTTCGGCGTTGATCCGGAATTGCAGCGCGAAACCGCGGTGCTGGATGTCTTCCTGTTTCACCGAAAGCGGCAGACCGGAGGCAATGCGGATCTGCTCACGAACGATGTCGATGCCGGTGATTTCTTCGGTGATGGTGTGTTCCACCTGCACCCGGGTGTTCATCTCCATGAAGTACACCTCGCCCTCGGCGAGCAGGAACTCCACGGTGCCGGCGTTCTCGTAACCCACGGCTTTGGCTGCGCGCACCGACAGATCGCCGATGTAGGCGCGCTGTTCCGGGGTCAGTTGCGGGCTTGGGGCGATCTCGATGAGCTTCTGGTTGCGACGCTGGATCGAGCAGTCACGCTCGAACAGGTGCACCACATTGCCAAAACTGTCGCCGAGGATCTGCGCTTCGATGTGTTTCGGATTGACGATGCATTTTTCCAGGAACACTTCCGCCGAACCGAAGGCCTTGGTGGCTTCGGAAATGACACGAGGGAATGCTTGTTCAAGTTCTTCCCGGCTGTCGCAGCGACGGATACCACGGCCACCACCACCGGAAGTCGCCTTGAGCATCACCGGATAACCGATGCGGTCGCCTTCGATCAAGGCTTCCGCAATATCCGCGACGTTGCCTTCGGTCCCCGGGGTGACGGGTACGCCAGCCTTGATCATGCTGCGACGGGCTTCGGTCTTGTCGCCCATGCGGCGAATCACTTCAGCCGATGGACCGATGAACTTGATGCCGCGCTCTGCGCAGATATCTGCCAGTTCAGCATTTTCCGAGAGGAAACCGTAGCCGGGGTGCAGCGCATCGCAACCGGTTTCTACCGCCAGATTCACCAGCTTGCGCGCATTCAGGTAACCGGCCAGTGGCTCGGCACCGATGCTGTGGGCCTCGTCCGCGCGCTTCACATGCAACGCATGGCGGTCGGCGTCGGAATAGATCGCGACCGAGCGAATGCCCATCTCGGCGCAGGCACGTACGATTCGTACGGCAATCTCACCACGGTTGGCGATCAGGATCTTTTTTATCACTTGGAGGTTCCCTTGAGCCGGTGGTACCCACGACCTGTTAGACCAGGTCGACGCGTGACCAAATGTTTCAATTCAGTCGCAGCCCCACACTAGCCCCCACAAGGGATTAACAAAAATGATTAATTATTGGGTCAGCCATAAGTAAAGACTTATAGTTGACGCATCAGCCTGCGGTGAGAGCGCCCATAAAATGCGTAAGTCCCTGATGCGTATGACATTGCGTCAATTACAGATCTTCAATGAGGTCTGTGATTTGCGGTCCTACAGCCGCGCAGCCGATGAAATGTCTCTCACACAACCTGCCGTGAGCCTACAGATTCGTCAACTTGAAGAGCTGATTGGTCAGCCTTTGTTCGATTACGTCGGCAAAAAGCTCTACATGACCGAGGCCGCCGAAGCTCTTCAACGCGCCAGCCGCGACATTTTCGGGCGCCTGGAAAACCTCGACATGCAGCTTTCTGACATGCAGGGCTCACTACAAGGGCAGCTGAAACTGGCGGTGGAATCCAGCGCCAAGTATTTCGTGCCGCACCTGTTTGCAGCGTTCAAGCGCCAGCATCCTGAAGTAAACCTGCACCTGACGGTGGTTAACCGCGGACAAGTGATTCGACGCCTGTCGGACAACCGCGATGATTTGGTGATCATGTCGATGGTGCCGCAAGACATGGGGTTGGAGTTTCTGCCGTTTCTCAACAATCCAATTGTGGCCGTGGCGCCGCCGGATCATCCGCTGTCCCATATGGGACCTCTGCGCTTGCAGGATCTGGAGCCCTATACGCTGCTGTTGCGTGAGCCGGGTTCCGGCACGCGACTGGCTTGCGAGGAGTATTTCAAGGAGAAGCGCGTGCACTTTACGCAAACCCAGGAGGTGGCGTCGGCCGAAGCCCAGCGTGAATGCGTACGGGCGGGTCTGGGCCTGGCGCTATTGACGCGCCACGCCCTGAACCTTGAGTTGGCGACCGGCGCTCTCATAGAGCTGCCGGTCGAAGAGCTGCCGTTGTACCGCAGTTGGTGCCTGGTGCAGGCCAAAGCGAAACGGCTGTCACCGGTGGCGCACGCGTTCCTTGCGTTTATTCGCAGCGAGCGGGTGCAGATCAGCGCGCTGGTTGAGCGTTTCGACGCGAAGTTGCCGGTGCCGCCTGCCAGTAGTTGAGCTCCAGCTCAGGGAAATCACCGATCTCGGCCAGCAGTTGGCGACGTTCGCAGCGATCTTCGATAGCGCGGCGAAATTCCATGCGGCGCTGGTCTTCCTGCTGACGACGGGTTCTGGCGGCGCTGTTGCGTTCTTCGTAGGGCTGGGCCATTTCGAGTCTCCCAAGGCGATTACGGGAGTTTCAAGATAGGCGCGAGGGATGACGGTTTGGCGGCGGACGGGTTACAGGGAGATGAACCTTGCCGAGTGATGTGAACCCAAAAAGCAAAGATCGCAGCCTTCGGCAGCTCCTACAGATGTACACATTCCCATGTAGGAGTTGCCGAAGGCTGCGATCTTTTGACTTTAATCGTCCAGCGCTTTTACCGATTTAGGCGACAACCGCAAGCTACGCAGGCTGCGCTTGACGCTCTTGAGGTGATTGACCAGGCTCGGCCCGCGCGCCATGGCCACGCCCATCGCCAACACATCGATCACCACCAGGTGGGCGATGCGCGAGGTCAGCGGCGTATAGATCTCAGTGTCTTCGTGCACATCGATCGCCAGGTTGACGGTCGACAGTTCGGCCAGAGGTGTCTGGCTCGGGCACAAGGTAATCAGCGAAGCGCCGCTTTCGCGCACCAGATTGGCGGTGATCAACAGGTCCTTGGAACGCCCGGACTGGGAAATACAGATCGCCACGTCGGTCGGTTTCAGCGTGACCGCGGACATCGCCTGCATGTGCGGGTCGGAATACGCCGCCGCCGTCAGCAACAAACGGAAGAACTTGTGCTGGGCATCGGCCGCCACTGCACCCGAAGCGCCAAAGCCATAGAACTCGACCCGCTGGGCCTGCGACATGAGCGACACAGCACGCTGCAACTCCACCGGATCAAGCTTCTCGCGAACCTCCATCAGCGTGTGCAGGGTGGTGTCGAAGATTTTCAGGCTGTAGTCAGCGACCGAGTCGTCTTCATGAATCGCAAACTGCCCGAAGCTCGCGCCGGCAGCCAGGCTCTGTGCCAGCTTCAGCTTCAAGTCCTGGAAACCGGAGCAACCGATGGCGCGACAGAACCGCACGATGGTCGGTTCGCTGATGCCTACGTTGTGGGCCAGGTCGGCCATGGAGCTGTGCATCACCGCCGCAGGATCAAGCAGCACGTGGTCGGCGACCTTGAGCTCCGACTTGCGTAAGAGGTGGCGTGACTGGGCGATGTGTTGCAGCAGATTCAAAGGGC
Source organism: Pseudomonas sp. F01002 (assembly GCF_004402115.1). Taxonomy (NCBI): domain Bacteria; kingdom Pseudomonadati; phylum Pseudomonadota; class Gammaproteobacteria; order Pseudomonadales; family Pseudomonadaceae; genus Pseudomonas; species Pseudomonas sp. F01002. The sequence continues at coordinate 586,795 of NZ_SOPU01000018.1, forward strand.
TGGACTCTTTGTTATTGGCAGGTGCCGGGGATGTAGCACGCTTGTAGTTATACTACATGAATCGGCTTTTTGCCTGCTCAATGCGTAACTCGATGTCCCCATTTCACGCCACATGCGCTCCATGTAGCCCCTACAAGGGTTTCGCGTCCGCACGCAACAGCGCCGCCAGGCCATCGGCCTCGACCGGGCGGCTAATCAAATAACCCTGCACTTCATCGCAGTGCTCGACTTTCAAAAACTCCAACTGCTCTGCCCGCTCCACACCCTCAGCCACCACTTTGAGCGACAGGCCGTGCGCCATGGCAATGATTGCCCGGGTGATCGCCGCATCCTCGCTGCCCTCCCCCAGCCCGCGGATAAACGCCTGATCGATCTTCACGTAATCCACGGGGATGCGCTTGAGGTAGCTCAGGGATGAATAACCCGTGCCGAAATCATCGATCGCCAGTTTCACGCCCAGATCGCGCAATTGCTGGAAGGTCGCGATGATGTGCTCGACGCTGTCCAGCAACTGACTTTCGGTGAGTTCCAGCTCGAGGTAGTGCGGCGCCAGACCGGTTTCTTCCAGCACCTGACGCACCAGGCTGACCAGTTTGCCCTGACGCAATTGATGCACCGACAGATTGACCGACACCCGTATTGGTTCAAGCCCCTGACGCTGCCACTCACAGGCTTGCCAGCAGGCCTGACGCAACACGAACTCGCCGATCGGGCCGATCAACCCTGTTTCCTCGGCCAAGCCGATAAAGTCCCCCGGCGGCACACGGCCCATGGTCGGGTGATCCCAGCGCACCAGCGCCTCGGCGGCATTCAACCGACCCGTGGCGAGGCACAGCTTCGGTTGGTAAAACACCTTCAGCTGCTTCTCTTCGATGGCTTTTCGCAGCTGATTTTCCAGCTGCAAGCGCTCCAGCGTGCTGGCTTGCAGGCTATCGGTGTAGAACTGGAAGTTATTTCCGCCCAAGTGCTTGGCGTGCTGCATGGCCATATTTGACTGATGGACCAGCGCGGAAATTTCTCGCGCATTGTCCGGCAACATACTGATGCCCATGGATGCGCTAACCACCAGTTCATGGCCCTCGACAGTGATCGGCAAGCGCAGCTTGGTCGACAGTCGGGTCGCCACCCGCGCCAGGCTCGACAGGTTGCCGTAGGCATTGAACAACACGGCAAACTCATCGCCGGATAAGCGAGCGATGGTGTCTGCTTCAGGCAACGCATTGACCAGCCGCCGGGCCATCTTCTGCAAGAGCTGGTCGGCGATTTCATGGCCAAGGCTGTCATTGAGCAGCTTGAAACGATCCAGATTGATGTGCAGCAACGCCAGACTGCGATAGGCGCCCTGACGAACCCGCTGATGGGCCTCGCTTAGCCGTTCGCGGAACAGAGAACGGTTAGCCAGGCCCGTCAATTCGTCGTAATGCGTCAGGTAACGCATGCGCTCTTCAGATTCACGCCGAGCCGATAGATCGGCGAAGAAGCCTACAATATGGCTCACATTTCCCCGAGAATCGCGCACAGCGTTCAGTTGCAACCATTGCGGATACAACTCGCCATTCTTGCGGGTTTCTACCAGCTCACCCTGCCAACTGCCGTGCTGCTCCAGCGCCTGATGAATCGCCGCGTAGTGCCGGCGGGCATCGCGGCTGCATGGCAACTCGACCACGTTGCGTCCGATCATGTCTTCAATGTCGTAGCCGGTGACTCGACTGAAGGCCTGATTGACCGCGATCAGCGCGTAATTCGGATCGAAAATCACAATGCCTTCGCTGGCGGCCTCGAACACCGTCGCGGCCAATTGCCGCTGTTCTTCCAGACCTTTGCTGACGCTGATGTCGCGACGGGTGCCGACCATGCGGATCACTCGGCCATTTTCGCCGCGCTCAACGGCTCGTCCTCGGTCCTCGATCCAGACCCAATGGCCATCGCCGTGGCGCACGCGGTACTCGATTTGGTAATCCTCGCTGCGGCCCTTCAAATGCTCGACCAGCGCGCGCTTGAGCGATGGCAAGTCATCGGGGTGCAGGCGCGGCTTGAGGTGGCGGAGCATCGCCGTCACGAATTCCGGCTCCAGGCCGAACAGCTCCTGAACGTGGGTGTGATGGACTTCGTCGGTTTGCAGGTTCCAGTCCCACAAGCCGAGCTCACTGGCCTTCAACGCCAGCGCCAGACGCGCTTCACTCTTGCTCAGGGCCTGATTGGCAGCGTCCAGCTCTAGGCTGCGCTGGGCAACTCGGCTTTCCAGCTCGATCTGAATTTGCCGCAGCTCGTCTTCGGCACGACGGCGCTGGTCGATTTCCTTGGCCAGCTTTTGATTGAGCTGGTCGCTGCAGCTTTGAGCCTGCTGCAAGTGTTCGATCAGTGCCTGATTCTGAAAGCGCCGCAACAGTCCGCTATCGATGAGCCGATTGACCTGCCAGGCGACCACACTCAACGCGCCCAGTAAAATCAGGCCGAACCAGCCCCAGCCCTGATCTTGTTCATCGCCGCCCCAGAACAGATAACCGATGGCCGGCAACAAACAGGGCAAGGTAAAGGACAGGAACCCCGGCAGGCTGACCGCGTAGGCAACACTGGCCGAAAGAGCTGCGGCGCCGATCAGGCCGAACACCCAGGCTTGTTGAATGAAGTTATCGGCGGGTACCAGGGCAATGCCGGCGCCAGCCAGGGTCAGGCCGGTCATGGCCGAACCCAGCAAAAACATGCGGCGCCAGATCGGATGGGCCTGACGATTGGGTATCGCCGAATCGAAGGCCGCGACTTGAATCACCCGCAACGCCACCAGCGACAACAGCCACACCAGCCAGACGCTGACCAGGAAGTAACGCTGCGGACTCCAAAGCAAGCCAGCGCAGACCAGACCGTTGATCAACATGAATAACGTGGGCAGCAACGAGCCCTGATAAAGCAGACGCGTGCGTTCGACCGCCATTTCCATGGCGTACTGTTTGCGAATAACCCGAGGCTCCACAACGGGGCCCGACAGGTCGGTGCTGAGGGTCATAGGCAATGTTCTTGTTCTTATAATGGTGAGCATGAGCCCGAAACGTCGACGGAGCATACACAAGCAAATGCCCGGACCAAACTGCTCCAGATCATAAAATCGACAAAAACTGCAGCCCCCCATACCCGCTGAAAAGCCTCGGAGCGAGCCCCGCCAACGCCTGCAGCCAGTGACCGACCGGTCGTCATCCGTGCTTCTTTCATCGGCTAATGCAAAGCTCGGTTTGCCCGGTGTGACGGCGCACCCTAGAATGCCCCGATGCGCGATGATCTCTCCCTTCTGCTGAACTCCCTCAACGATGCCCAACGCCAGGCCGTAGCTGCCCGCGTGGGTCGTCAGTTGGTCCTGGCCGGTGCTGGTTCCGGTAAAACCCGAGTGCTGGTGCACCGTATCGCCTGGTTGATCCAGGTCGAAAACGCCTCGCCCCACTCCATCCTGTCGGTGACCTTCACCAATAAGGCCGCTGCCGAGATGCGCCATCGCATCGAGCAGTTGATGGGTATCAACCCGGCCGGCATGTGGGTCGGCACCTTCCACGGCCTGGCGCACCGTTTGTTGCGGGCGCACTGGCAGGAAGCCGGCCTGAGCCAGACTTTCCAGATTCTCGACAGCGACGACCAGCAACGACTGGTCAAGCGGGTGATCCGCGAGCTGGGCCTGGACGAGCAACGCTGGCCGGCCCGTCAGGCCCAATGGTTCATCAACGGGCAAAAAGACGAAGGTCTGCGTCCGCAACACATTCAAGCCAGCGGCGATCTGTTCCTGGCGACCATGCGCAGCATTTATGAAGCCTATGAGGCTGCGTGCCTGCGCGCTGGCGTGATCGACTTCTCCGAATTGCTGCTGCGCGCCCTCGATCTGTGGCGCGATCATCCGGGCCTGCTGGCACACTATCAGAAGCGCTTCCGGCACATTTTGGTGGACGAGTTCCAGGACACCAACGCCGTGCAGTACGCCTGGTTGCGACTGCTGGCCAAGGGCGGCGACAGCCTGATGGTGGTCGGCGACGACGATCAGTCGATCTACGGCTGGCGCGGCGCGAAAATCGAGAACATTTATCAGTATTCCGACGACTTTCCGGATGCCGAGACCATTCGTCTGGAGCAGAACTACCGCTCCACCGCCGGCATCCTCAAGGCAGCCAACGCCCTGATCGCCAACAACACGGGACGCATGGGCAAAGAGCTGTGGACCGACGGCGGCGAAGGCGAAGCGATCAATCTGTACGCCGCGTTCAACGAACACGATGAAGCACGCTACGTGGTGGAAACCATTGAAAGCGCGCTAAAAACCGGCTTGGCCCGCAGTGATATTGCGATTTTGTACCGCTCCAACGCCCAATCGCGCGTTTTGGAGGAAGCCTTGCTGCGCGAGCGCATTCCGTACCGCATCTATGGCGGTCAGCGCTTCTTCGAACGGGCAGAAATCAAAAACGCCATGGCCTACCTGCGCTTGCTCGAAGGCCGCGGCAACGATGCAGCGCTGGAGCGGGTGATCAACGTCCCGGCCCGTGGTATCGGTGAGAAAACCGTCGAAGCAATCCGCGACCATGCCCGTCACAGCGATGTGTCGATGTGGGAAGCCATGCGCCTGCTGGTGGCTAATAAAGGCCTGACCGGTCGTGCCGCCGGCGCGCTGGGCGCATTTATTGAGCTGATCGAGAACCTCGCCGCCAAGTGCATGGAAATGCCACTGCATCTGATGACCCAGACCGTCATCGAGCAGTCCGGGCTGATCGCCTATCACGAAGCGGAAAAAGGTGAGAAAGGCCAGGCCCGGGTAGAAAACCTTGAGGAACTGGTCAGCGCCGCGCGTAACTTCGAAAACGCTGAAGAAGATGAAGACCTGACGCCATTGGCGGCGTTCCTCGGTCACGCGTCGCTGGAGGCCGGGGATACTCAGGCCGACGAGCACGAAGACAGCATTCAGTTGATGACTTTGCACAGCGCCAAGGGTCTGGAATTCCCTTATGTGTTCCTGGTGGGCATGGAAGAAGGTCTGTTCCCGCACAAGATGAGCCTCGAAGAACCGGGTCGTCTTGAAGAGGAGCGCCGTTTGGCCTACGTCGGTATCACTCGGGCGATGCAGAACCTGGTGATGACCTATGCTGAAACTCGACGCCTATACGGCAGCGAGACCTACAACAAGGTGTCGCGTTTCGTACGTGAAGTACCGAAAGGCCTGATCCAGGAAGTGCGGCTGTCCAACAGTGTCAGCCGCCCGTTCGGCGGTGGCCAGCAGCAGAGCTCCAGCAGCCTGTTTGGCGGTAGCGAGATCCCGGATACCGGGTTCAGCCTCGGCCAGGCCGTACGGCATTCGGTGTTTGGCGACGGTGTGATCCTGAACTTCGAAGGTGCCGGGGCTCAGGCTCGGGTGCAAGTGAACTTCAGCGAAGGCAGCAAGTGGCTGATGCTGGGTTACGCGAAGCTGGAAGCGATTTAGGGCTATCTAATAGCTTTTCTGTGGGAGCGAGCTTGCTCGCGATTGGGATCGCTGCGGTGCGTCTGAAACACCGCGTTATCGTTCATCACGAGCAAGCTCGCTCCCACAGGTTTTTGTGTCGATCCGGACCTCAGCAGGTTGATCTTATAAGGCGCGACAACATGGGCTCAGGCTTCTTTTCTTCCTGGACATTCTGGGCCCTGTTGTCGGCAGCCTTTGCCGCCATGACCGCCATTTTCGCGAAAATCGGTATCGAAAACGTCAACTCCGACTTCGCCACCCTACTGCGTACCGTGGTGGTTTTGGTCAGCCTGGCCTTGATTTTGTACGCCACGGGCCAATATCAGTCATTAGGATCGATCTCTGCCAGGAGCTACCTGTTCCTGCTGCTGTCGGGACTTGCCACCGGTGCCTCGTGGATCTGCTACTTCCGCGCACTGAAACTGGGGCCGGCCTCACTGGTCGCTCCGGTGGACAAGCTCAGCGTGGTACTGGTGGCGGTGCTCGGCGTGATCCTGCTGGGCGAAAAACTCGACCTGCGCCAATGGGGTGGAATCGGCCTGATTACAGCCGGTGTGGTCATGCTGGCGCTGCGCCGCTAGGCCCCTTCCTACAGAACTTATCCACCGATCCTACGGACCAAAGTTAACAGGCCTTATTGCGCTGACTGAAGCTGAACGCAACCTGTCAGGCAAAAGCCCGAAACACTCTGCCGCTAGCCAGTAACACTTCAGCTGTGCAACATGGCGCGCGTGCCATCCACAAATGGGAATTCCCTTTATGAAACGTTTTCTTAGCATCGCCATGGCGTTGTGCATCGGCCTGACGATGAGCCTCGACGCCAACGCCAAGCGCTTTGGTGGCGGTAAGAGCTCCGGCGCTGCGCCGACTCACCAGACCAGCCAAATGGCTCCTTCTTCTCCTGGCGTAGGCGGTGCTGCTGCCACTGCCGGTGCGGCCGGTGCCGCGGGCGCTGCTGCCAAGGCCGGTGGTGCTTCGCGCTGGCTCGGCCCTCTGGCCGGTATCGCTGCCGGTGGCCTGTTGGCCTCCATGTTCATGGGCGGCGGCTTCCAGGGCATGCAGATCTTCGACATCCTGATCATGGCGGTCATCGCCTTTCTGATCTTCCGTTTCATCGCCGCTCGTCGTCGCAAGCAGCAGGAGCACATGGCTCCAGCTGGCGCACCGATGCAGCGTGAAGTGTTCGAGCAGAAGCCTGCTGGCGGTTCGATCTTCGGCGGTTCGGCAGCACCGGTTGCCGCTCGTCCGGTGATCAACGCTCCGGCCTGGTTCAATGAAAAGAACTTCATTGAAGCAGCCCGCAACCACTTCCAGTCCCTGCAGCAACACTGGGACGCCAACGAAATGGACAAGATCGCCGAGTTCGTGACCCCGCAACTGCTGGAGTTCCTCAAGCGCGAACGTGCCGATCTGGGCGACGGTTTCCAGTCCACCTACATTGATAACCTCAATGTTCAACTGGACGGCGTGGATGATCGTGCCGACAAGACCATCGCCACCCTGACCTTCACCGGTGTGTCGAAGACCTCTCGTTTCGACCAGGGCGAAGTGTTCAGCGAAAGCTGGAACATGGAACGTCCGCAGGGCGAGAACCAGCCTTGGCTGGTCGCCGGTATCCGCCAGAACGGCTGATACTTCCCGGTTCTGTCTGGAAGGTGCCGAGCTAAGATCAGACAAGGCAAAAACAGGCGAGGACGCGGAGTTGACTTTAGTCAATGAGCATCCGAGCCTGTTTTTAACGCAGTATGATCGACGCGCAGGCACGTTCCAGACAGAACCTAGCATGCTGTAATGAAAACCCCAGCCTTGGCTGGGGTTTTCTATTTCGCGGTTGCATCTATAGCGAGCTACTGTATAAACCGCCCCAACTAAACCGCGCCATCAAGCAAGAGGATCCCGGACGTGGAAGAAATCATCGAACAACTGCGTGAAGCCAACGAACCGGTACCGGTCCCCTTGGAGTTGCCCGACGAAGATCAATTGGTGGAAATCGAAGAACAGCTGTTCATCGACATTCCATTTGTCTTCAGAGAGTTTTTGCTGACCGTCAGCGACGTCGTCTACGGCAGCCTGGAGCCGGTAACCGTTACCGACCCGCAATCCCACACCTACCTGCCGGACGTTGCCGCCAACGCCTGGGATGCGGGTGTTGATCGCAGCATGATTCCGATCTGCCAGGACGGTGACAACTACTACCTGGTCGAAGAAGACGGCACCGTGGTGCTGTGGTTGGCCGAAGAAGAGCTGATCGCCGAGGAAACCTGGGAATCGGTGTGGCACTGGGCGCGGGACGTCTGGCTGGAAAGCTGAGACGCCTCAACTTTGTAGCAGCTGGCGCAGCCTGCGTTCGGCTGCGAAGCGGCCGCAATATCAGGCAACGAGGTGTTTCAGGAAAACCGAGTCATCCGGGTTTACGACTGCTGCGTCCGAACGCGGCCCGAGTCGAACGCAGCCTTCGGCAGCTGCTACAGAGGTCTCAGTGGCTTGAGGAGTCCTTGTGGTTGTCCAGTGTTTCGAGCAACGCCACCTGCATCCGCGTGTGCACGCGGATGAACCAGCGCCAGAGCAGCGCCGCTATAGCGGCCGCGACGACGACGATCAGCACCAGCAACTTGTTGGTCGGCAGAATACTGGCCGACAAGGCTGCCAGCAGCAGAAAAATCACCAGCAGCGAGAGGAGCGGGATCACTTCGGCGATCACCCGACGCACTCGCTGCGTGTGGCGGCCGGCCATCCCCGGCTTCACGCCCATCTCCGCTAACAGCATCGAGAGCGCCTTGAGCTTGCGATAGGCGGCGATCAGGAACGGTAGCGACAACAGCAACGCCCCGCCCCAAATCAACGCTTTCTGCCAGCTCGGGTCGCTGATCCAGTCTTGCAGGTAAGCGGACATGCGCTCAGCGAAAAAAGCACCCGAGAAGAAGATCGCAATCACCAGCGCCAGATTGACGCCCACCTGCAACAGAATCCGCCGAATCATCGACGCCAACAGCGCGCCCTCGCCCTGAGGCTGGATGCTGCGCAGCCATTCGCCGTACATCCCCAATACCCTGCCCAGTCGCTTCGGCATCACCGCGGCAAGCTTGACCGACAGCGGATCAGCCGCGCGGATCAGGTAGGGCGTCAGCAACGTGGTGATCACCGAGACGGCTACAGCGACCGGGTAAAGGAAGTTGCTGGTGACCTGCAACGTCATGCCCAGCGCCGCGATGATGAAAGAAAATTCGCCAATCTGCGAAAGCCCCATCCCGACGCGAAGTGAGGTGCGTCCATCATTGCCAGCGATAAAGGCGCCAAGGCCGCAAGAGAACATTTTGCCCAGCACCACGGCCACGGTGATCACCGCAATCGGCCATGCATATTGCAGCAGGATCATCGGATCGAGCATCAGCCCGATGGCGACAAAGAAGATCGCACTGAACAGGTCGCGAACCGGTTCGATCAAGCGCTCGATTTTCAGCAATTGCCGGGATTCAGCCATGATCGCGCCAATCAGGAAGGCACCGAGCACCATGCTGTACTCAAGTTTGACCACCAGCAAACAGAAGCCGAAACACAGGCCTAACACCGTGATCAGCAGCATTTCATTGCTTTCGAACTTCGCCACGTAAGCCAGCAATCGCGGCACCAACAGGATGCCGATGACCAGTGCGACAATCATGAACAGCGAGAGCTTGCCGACCGTGGAAAACACTTCGCCGGAACTGACCGTGCCGCTGACCGCGATGCTCGACAGCAAGGCGATGATGCCGATGCCAAGGATGTCTTCAACGATCAGCACGCCGAAAATCAGCTGCGCGAAGCGCTCGTTCTTCATCTTCAGATCGTTGAGCGCCTTAACGATGATCGTGGTCGAGGAAATCGCCAGGATCGCGCCGAGGAACAGCGAGTCCATGGTGTTCCAGTCGAACCAGCGACCGATCTCGTAGCCGATCCAGATCATCAGCACGATTTCCATAAACGCCGCGATGAACGCCGTGGCACCGACCTTGAACAGCTTGCGCAGGCTGAACTCCAGGCCCAGGCAGAACATCAGGAAAATCACCCCGAGTTCGGCGAGGGTCTTGATGGTTTCTTCATCGTGAATCAGGCTGAACGGCGGGGTGTGCGGGCCGATGATGAAGCCGGCGACGATGTAGCCGAGTACCACAGGTTGTTTGAAGCGATGAAACAGCACGGTCACCACACCCGCGATCAACATGATCACTGCCAGATCTTGAATGAAGCTGATGGCGTGCATGGCGTGGGCTCCTTGGGTGACATTGCTCAATCGACAGATGTGGGAAAGGTCTGTTCGAACAAGGTAAAAAGTCCACTTTCCGCGTGGGAATTACCCCTGAGAGGGGGCTTTTGAAGGGTAACACCGCGACTTCCGGCAGAAAGGCGGTGCAATATATGGAAACAGATCGATTCGGGCGTGACGGCAGCCACCCGCCCGGCGTCCCGATAACTGTTGGTTTGAAAAAGCTGACGAGGCACCCGCAGAGGTGCCGCCCTCCCGAAATTCTGCCTTGAACCGTGAGAACGCTATGGAACCCGGAAACGCACAACTGTCGATGACGGTATTGATGACCCCCGACATGGCCAACTTCTCTGGCAATGTCCACGGCGGTACCTTGCTCAAATACCTCGACGAAGTGGCCTACGCGTGCGCCAGCCGTTATGCCGGCCGCTACGTGGTGACCCTGTCGGTGGACCAGGTGATTTTCCGCGAGCCGATTCATGTCGGCGAACTGGTGACCTTTCTGGCCTCGGTCAATTACACCGGCAACACCTCCATGGAGGTGGGCATCAAGGTGGTGACCGAAAACATCCGCGAGCGCTCGGTGCGCCACACCAACAGCTGCTTCTTCACCATGGTCGCAGTGGATGACGACCGCAAACCGGCTGCTGTCCCGCCACTGCAACCGCAGAACAGCGAAGACAAACGCCGCTTCATGCAGGCCCAGCAACGTCGGCAGATTCGTCAGGAGCTGGAAAAGCGCTATCAGGACATCAAGGGCGACGCCTGAACTGTTCAGTCAGTTTGATGTGGTTCTTGAGTGAGTCATCGCGAGCAAGCTCGCTCCCACAAGTGATCTACGACGGACACAATTTCTGTGTCCACTGAAGATCTGTGTGGGAGCGAGCTTGCTCGCGATGGGGTCTACGCCGCTCAGAGGCTGAGAGGTGTCGCTTCGAACCGCACCCGTGGATGGGCAATCCGGTCCTGAGCCCGCACCAGTTCCAGCTCATAGCTGGAGCAAGCCTGGGTTTCCAGCAGCACTTCATGCACCGCCGACGCGGCGAATTCGAAAGCTGCCACCAGGCTATCACCCAACAGCACGCGAGCCAGAAACAGTCCAGAGGTCAGGTCGCCGACGCCCACCGGCTGACGCGGGAACGCCAGCAGCGGACGGCGCAAATGCCAGCTGTCTTCGGCCGTCACCAGCAACATCTCGAAAACATCCCCCGGTTTACCGGGATAGTTCAGATGCTTGACCAGCACAGCCTTTGGACCACGCGCCAGCAACGCTCGCGCCATGGCCAGGCAATCGAACAACGATTGCGGCTTGCGCCCCGAAAAGCTGTCCAGCTCCAGCTGGTTCGGGCACATGAAGTCCGCCACGGCAGCCGCCTCCTCCAGCAGGAAATCGCTGACTTCCGCGGGCACGCTGCAACCCTTCTCCGGATGGCCCATCACCGGGTCACACAGATACAGTGCCTTGGGATTCATCGACTTGATCCGCGCCACCCCCGTCAGGATCGCCCGACCCTGGGCAGCACTGCCGAGATAGCCAGACAACACGGCGTCGCAGTTGCCCAGCTCGCCAATCGCCGCGATGCCTTCGACCAGGTCGGGAATCTGATGCGGCGCCAGCACTTCACCGGCCCATTGGCCGTACTGGGTGTGGTTGGAGAACTGCACCGTATTGAGTGGCCAGACATTCACCCCGACCCGCTGCATCGGGAAAACCGCGGCGCTGTTGCCAGCGTGGCCGAACACCACGTGGGACTGGATGGCGAGCAGATGGGGCGTACGTTTCATGCGGTGGGTTTTCCGTCAAACGATTGAAATTCAAGCCGCGCAGTATGCGACTAAACGCAGCCTGTACGACAGACCGGCGACGCAGTTAAGCTGACACTATCTAGTTGGAGCAACGTGTTGATGCTGACCCTTGGAAATATCTTCGTCCTGATGCTGCTTGCCACCGGTGGCGCGTGGTTATGGCACAACCATGGCTTGCGCGAGCGCGCGCTGGAGCGGGTCAAGCTGCATTGCACAAAGCTCGGAATCGAGCTGCTGGACGGCAACGTGGCCTTGAAGAAGATTGCGTTCATTAAAGACGCCAACGGCCGGCGGCGCCTCGCCCGTGTGTATAACTTCGAATTCACCGTGACCGGTGAAAGCCGTCACAACGGCACCATCACCCAGTTCGGCGCCCACAGTGCGCAGATTGAGCTGGCGCCCTACCCGATGCCGTTCGACGACACGCCTGCGGTGACCGATGTAGTGAAACCGCGCGCTGAGGTGATCGAGATGAGCCAGTGGCGGCAAGAACACACTAAATGGCGTCCTTGATTCAAGTCGGACTCGACCGGCAGCCGGCTAGATCTCTTTGCAATGAATCAACATCCTGCGGCTCACTGAAAATCAGCTCGATGCGCGAATCACGCCGCCATTCGCTGGGCTGCCAGTCCAGCACCGGGTTTTCCAGCGCATTCGCCGAAACCCAACCATCGGCGCTGTGGATAACCAGCTTCGCCCGCCGCCAGGCAAGGCTTTCAAGCCAACGACCAACGAGCGTCGCGTCGAAAGTCTGACTTGGATGCCACCGCCACCCAACACTCCAGCCGCCCTCCTGTTCCTGGCTCAAGCAAATTGGCAGCGCAGGATCGGTCCAGATGGCTGGCAGCTGTGCCAATCCTTTGGGCGCAACGAAGTTATCCACACCCGCTACAGCCTGAACCCCAAGCCCTGGTAACTCACTCAATGGCAATGCGGCTTGCTGCGTCCAGTACAACGGACGCGCCGGCAACTGTGCGGCGATTCGCTGGCGATCAGCGTCGTCGATATTTTCGGCTTTATTCATCAGCAACAACCCAGCGCTCTTGAGCGCTTCCTGTTGCGCCACCGGCAGCGGTTTGCCGGCAGCAAGTGCCTGGGCATCCAGCACCAGGACGCAGGGTTGAACAGCCAACACGCCTTGCCACGGCGCCTCACTCAATTGCCTGAGCAATTGCGCCGGATGTCCAAGCCCGGAGGGTTCGATAAACAACCGATCCGGCCGCGCCTTGCGCAGTAAACGCCCGAGGCCGATCTGAAACGGCGCACCATTCACGCAACACAAACAGCCCCCGGCCACTTCACCCAGTGCGATACCATCGGCGTCCCGGGTCAGCAACGCAGCATCGAGGCCGATCTGGCCGAACTCGTTGATCAGCACCGCCCAACGCTCATTCGCCGGCCGCTGCGCCAACAGGTGCTTGATCAGACTGGTCTTGCCGGCACCCAAGGGGCCAGCAATGACGTGCGTGGGAATATTCTGCAACATGGTCGAAGTTTTCTGAGGAGGTAAGGATGCGGTTGATGGGATTGTCGTTGGTCCTGGCGCTCACTTCGGGTGAGGCGCTGGCTCAAGCCTGTGTGGTACATAGCACGGCTGCGCGACTCGACGTGAAAGTCTGCCAGCAGAACCGCAACATCCCGGAAAAACTGTTCGCCGATGGTTTCTGCCAGCCGAACCTTCCTGGCCAGAAAGTCGAGGTGCAGTACGTCGACCAATGCCCCACCGGGGCGTTCGGCGTGTGCAGCAACGCCCAAGTCGCCAATATGCCTTACCGGCAGGATATTCACTATTACGGCGTAGCCACGGATGCGGCGTATTTGAAGCCGTTTTGTGAAGCCCAAAGCCAGGGAACCTGGCTCAAGCCGTGAGCCGCTAGCTTAGCCAATCGAGCGTCAGGATCAGCCGCCGCTCACCGGACGCAAGCTGTGGCGACCGGTGAATAAGGCCGAAGCCTTCGTTGCCATGCCATTTCTCGCCTTTGAGCAGCGCGACTTCGCCGCTGGCGATCTGCTCAATCAGCGAGTCGTCCTGGGGCTCGGCTTCGGGTTTTCCCAATTGCCGGCGATCCATCGCCCCTTCCTTCAGCCACTGGCTGCCGATCCCGCAATACGTGGTGATCAGCCGTACCGGCACGTGATCGACGTGGAAACGCGGGCACATGGCCTTGTCCAGGACCCGCAAGCGCAGCCCGACACGCCTGGCGCCCAGCAAACAGGCGAAAGCACTGACCAGCCAAGAGACGTCGGCGATGAAACCTTCGTAACCTTCGAGATCGCTGAAACCTGAGGCTAATCCGTGAAGATTGGGTTCGGTGTCATCGCTAGGCAGTTCCAGGACCAGCGACTCGGCCAACGGCTCGTTCAGGGACAGCAACAAACTCCCGAAATCGGCGATGTGCGCCAGCAGTTGGCGCTGCCAAACGGCGAGGTTTATGCCGTCATCCAGTATTCGGGTCAGCGCTTGCGGCGTCTCACCTTGAACCTGATAAATGATCGGCCGCAGTTTCAGACTGGGTGCCAACATCAGGCTGCCGCCTCTTCATGCCATGGGCCAAATGGATCTGGCAGTAGTCGCCAGCCCTCGACGCCTAACGCCATTTCATCGTCGGTCAGCAGGCAATTGTCGAGTTCGTTGGTGAGTTGCGCGAAGTCGATGTTCTGCCCGATGAACACCAGTTCCTGGCGGCAATCGCCAGTGGTTGCGGTCCAGTTTTCCATGATCCCGGCGGTGCTTTCTTCGTCCTGCGGCCACTGGGTTTTCGGCACGAAACGCCACCAGCGCCCGGCGAAACCATGCCGCATCAATCCGCCGGCCTGGGACCAGCTACCGGCGTCCATGTGCTTGCTGGCCAGCCAGAAGAAGCCCTTGGAGCGCAGCAGTTTGCCATTCACCCACGGGCGGTCGATGAAGCTGAAAAAGCGCTGTGGATGAAACGGTCGGCGTGCTCGGTAAGCTGTCGAGGCGATGCCGTATTCCTCGGTTTCGGGCACGTGTTCGCCACGCAATTCCTGTAGCCAGCCCGGCGCCTGAGCGGCCTTCTCGAAGTCGAAACGACCGGTATTCAGGATCTTCTCCAAGGGAATTTCGCCCATGAACATCGGGATGATTTCCGCTTGGGCGTTAAGCCGCTCAAGGATCGCGATCAGCTCCTGGCGCTCGCTGCTGCTGATCAAGTCGATCTTGCTGATCAGAATCACGTCGGCGAATTCGATCTGCTCGATCAACAGGTCGGTGATCGAGCGTTCGTCTTCCTCGCCCAACGTTTCACCACGGGATGCGAGGCTTTCGGCGGCCTGATAGTCGAGCAGGAAGTTCATGCCATCGACCACGGTGACCATGGTGTCGAGCCGGGCGATGTCGGCCAGGCTCTGCCCTTCTTCATCGCGGAAGGTGAAGGTTTCCGCCACAGGCAGCGGCTCGGAAATGCCGGTGGATTCGATCAATAAATAATCAAAGCGACCCTCCTTGGCGAGTTTGCTCACCTCTTCCAACAAGTCTTCGCGCAAGGTGCAGCAGATGCAGCCATTGCTCATCTCCACCAGTTTTTCTTCCGCGCGATTCAGGGTGACATCGCGCTGAACTTCACCGCCATCGATGTTGATTTCGCTCATATCATTGACGATCACGGCGACGCGCAGGTTGTCGCGATTGCGCAGCACGTAGTTGAGCAGCGTACTTTTGCCAGCGCCGAGAAAGCCCGACAGGACGGTTACGGGGAGACGATTGGGCATCAGGTATTCCTCACAGAGATGCCCGGTCGCAGTGTCGGGCTTAACCTGATGTTATAGTATAACAACACAATCAAGCCACTCTCCTCTTGCCCACGATGACAAAGAGCGCGATGCTCGAGCCCGTTCGGTTCGTGAGAAATCCTATGCGTGTCGCCCTGAAAATAACGCTGATGAGCTTTTCGTTGCTGATAGCTGTCGACGCCTGGGCGCAAATCCCGAGCCTGGCCAAATGCACCCGAAGCGCCAATCTGCTGGCCTGCGTGGATGGCGACGGCAACGCCTATAGCGTCAACACCGTCGGAAGCACGATCTATCTGCGGGGCTTCGAAGCGGCCGGAAAACGCCATTGGGCGCAGACCAACAGTCGCTACGGACAACTCACGTTCTTCACTGGGCTCGCTTCCGATGGCGAGGCCTGGGTCGGCTACAACCGTCGCGTCGGCTGGACCACGATCAATCGGTTTTCCAGTTCCGGTGGCAGCAGTGGCAAGTTCACCTGTAGCCGAATTACAGGATGTTAGGCCTGGGATTTCTTCTGCTCTTGCTGCCAAGCGATGTAACTGTTTACCGGCGGATTTTTCTGGAAGTAGCGCTGTAATCCTTCGAACAAGCCATCGGCTACGGCCTGTTGATGCCGCGCAGTCACCAGTCGCTGGCTGTCGCGTGCGTTCGAGATGAAGCCGGTTTCCACCAGGATCGACGGCACATCCGGCGATTTCAGCACGGCAAATCCCGCTTGTTCCACGCGCTTCTGATGCAATGTGGTGATGCCCGCCAGACTGCCGAGCACCGTGCTGCCCAACTGCAAACTGGCGGCGATGGTCGCGTTCATCGACATGTCGAGAATCACCCCGGCGAGCATCGGGTCCTTATCCTTGAGGTTGAGCAGGCTGGTAGCGCCCAGCAGGTCTGCGCCGTTCTCACGTTGCGCCATGAAGCGCGCCGTCGCCGAGGTTGCTCCACCCTCGGACAGGCAGTAGACCGAAGCGCCTGACGCGGTGAGACGCGGTGCGGCATCGGCATGCACCGAGATGAACATGTCGGCGTTGTGCTTGCGAGCGATCTCCACACGCTTGCGCAACGGGACGAAGAAGTCGTCGTTGCGCACCAGTTTCACGTCGAAGCCCTTCTCGCGTTTCAGCCGTTTGGCCAATAGCTGGGCGATGGACAGCACCACGTCTTTCTCACGCTCACCTTTGGCGCCGACCGCACCGGGGTCTTTGCCGCCGTGACCTGGGTCGACCACGACGATGATGTCGCGCTTGGGGTGTGCCTTGTCGATGACCGCCTCGGGCGCGGCCGCCATTTGTAACGGCGCAGCCGTCCTCAGATCGAGTACCAGTCGATGGCCCTGACCGTCCTGTGGCGGCAACAAAAAACTGGCGAGCTGCACCGGGCCGCTGAGGTCGAGGACGATTCGCGTATCGCCCCGGCCGAAGGGCCCGGAGCGTATCGAGCGAATCACAGTGTTGCTGAGCGCCAACTGACTAAAGTCGCCACTGAGGTTGGCGCCTCTCAGATCGATGATCAGCCGTTCGGGAGCGCTCAGGGAAAACGTCTTGTATTGCACCGGCCCACTCAGATCGAACACCAAACGCAGCTTGTCATCCGAACGCCAGAGCCGCGCATTGCGAATCTGCGTGGCCGAAACGCCAAAGGGTAAAGCAAAGGCCGCGCTGGCCAGGATCAGGTTGAGCAAGTGACGTCTGTGCATGATGAAAGCCTGTTCATGAAAAAGGCATGGTTGATTTTAATGTAATAACATAACATACAGAATCGACTCCCACGATGGACCTGCTCATGAATGCGCTGACTCTGCCCGATATCGCCGCGCAGGCCTCACGCCAAGCCCTGCCACTCGACTGGGTGGGCATGTGCGGCATTGCTCTTCCTGTTTTGTTCGATGGTCAACGACTGAGTGCAAAAGCCGACGCCGGCGTTAGCCTCGATGATGGAGAGGCGCGCGGGATTCATATGTCGCGGCTGTACTTGGCGCTGGAAATGCTCGAGCAAGAAAATCTGACACCCGCCTTGTTGCGGAAAGTTTTGCAAAGTTTTCTCGAGACTCATGAAGGTCTGTCCAACAGCGCGTACTTAAAAATTCACACCGATTTACTGCTAAAAAGACCGGCGCTGGTCAGTCCATTGGCCGGCTGGAAAACCTATCCAGTGAGCATCGAAGCACATTTGAAAAACGCGATGTTCCACGTGGAACTAAAAATCGACGTGCCTTATTCCTCGACCTGTCCGTGTTCGGCCGCACTTTCCCGACAGCTGATTCAGCAGCAATTCGTCGATGACTTCGCCAACAAACCGCTGCAACACGCCGATGTGTTGACTTGGCTCGGCTCCACAAAAGGCATCGTCGCAACGCCTCACAGCCAACGGAGCAATGCAAAAATGCGGCTTCGACTGGACGACTATCTGGATGACTTACCGCTGATCGCGATCATCAACGACGCCGAAGCAGCCCTCGGCACCGCCGTACAAACCGCCGTAAAACGCGCCGACGAACAAGCCTTCGCGTTGGCCAACGGTCAAAACCTGATGTTCTGCGAAGACGCCGCCCGACGTTTGAACCTGGCCCTGAAACGCGCCCC
Source organism: Pseudomonas sp. F01002 (assembly GCF_004402115.1). Taxonomy (NCBI): domain Bacteria; kingdom Pseudomonadati; phylum Pseudomonadota; class Gammaproteobacteria; order Pseudomonadales; family Pseudomonadaceae; genus Pseudomonas; species Pseudomonas sp. F01002. The sequence goes on from NZ_SOPU01000018.1 coordinate 604,643, forward strand.
CGGCATCAACGCCTTCCACCTACGAGTCGTCCATGCGGAAAGCCTCCACGCCCACGATGCCGTCGCCGAAAGCCGCTGGAATTGGGAGGCCGCATGATCCGTTGCCAAGCCTTGCGATGGGGTGCACCCGGCCAACCACTGACTCCACCCGTGGATTTCGAACTGGCCCAAGGAAGTCTCACCGCCGTAATCGGTGCGAACGGTTCGGGTAAAAGCAGCCTGCTGAAAGTCATCGCTGGTTTGCAAAAACCGCTGACCGGCAAAGTCATCTTGGATGTTCCACGCAAGGGCAGCCTCTCGTTCCTTCCACAGCAACAACACCTGGATCGCCAATTCCCCATCAGCCTGCAAGAGTTAGTGGCCGCCGGTTTCTGGGGTAGCACGCAGTCTCCCGAGATACGCAGACAACGCCTGAAAGCCGTGCTGGAAAACTGGTGTCTGAGCGGACTGGAACAGCGCCCATTGATGGCTTTGTCCGGCGGCGAATTACAGCGTTCCCTGCTCGCCCGTTTGAGCCTCGCCGACGCACCATTGCTATTGCTCGACGAACCCCACGCCGCCCTCGACGAGCTCGGTCAGGCACTGCTCTGGAAACACATTCACGCCTGGCATGCCGAAGGCCGAACCCAGCTGATCGTGTGCCACGACCTGGCCGCCGTTCGCCAACACATTCCTCAAACGTTGCTGATCAAAAGCACCGGCTGCGTCCTCGGGTCGAGCGTTGATCTGATCCATCAACAGCCGCAAGCGCGGGCGGCCTGATGCTCGCTGCCGCTCATCTTTGGCAACCGTTCCACGAGTTCGTGTTCATGCGCCGAGCGCTTCTTGGCGGGTTGGTTCTGGCATGCAGCACCGCACCATTGGGCGTGTTTCTGATCCTGCGCCGCATGAGTCTGATCGGCGACGCGGTGGCTCACGGCATTCTGCCGGGGGCCGCATTAGGCTTCTGGTTTGCCGGATTGAGTCTGCCGGCGCTGACCGTCGGCGGCCTCGGTGCCGGTCTCGGCATGGCCGGACTCGCCGCCTGGATCACCCGTCGCACCGGCCTGCGGGAAGACGCCAGCCTCGCTGCGATCTACCCGATCTCCCTTGCCTGCGGTGTGCTAATCCTCGGCATCGCCGGCAAACGCCTGGACCTGTTGCACCTGTTGTTTGGCTCGGCGCTGGCGGTCGATGGCCCGACGTTGACAGGCATGCTCTGGGTCTCCGGCTTCAGCCTGATCGCCATGGTGTTCATCTACAAACCGCTGTTGCTGGACACCCTCGACCCACTCTTTCTGCAAACCGTCAGCCGACTCGGCCCCCTGGCACACGGCGTATTTCTAACCCTCGTGGTGCTAAATCTGGTGATCGGTTTTCAAGCCATCGGCGCGCTGATGGTGGTCGGTTTGATGATGTTGCCCGCCGCCGCGTCGCGCTTCTGGAGTCGTCGCTTGCCCGTGTTGATGGCCATCGCCGCCCTGCTCGGCTGCCTCTCGGTGTGGCTCGGACTGTTGCTGTCGTTCTACTACTCGCTCCCCAGTGGCCCGGCGATCGTGCTGGTGGCTGGCGGTTTTTATCTGCTGTCCGTGGTGTTCGGGCCGGTGCATGGTTTGCTGCGCCGCCCGCCTTTGCTCACATCCCAATGAGGTGTTACCCGATGCGCGTTTTACTCGTGCTGTTCAGTTTGATGCTGTCGATGTCGCTGTCTGCTGCGGAAAAACTTCAGGTAGTCACCAGTTTCAGCATCCTCGCCGACATGACCCACCAAGTCGGCGGCGACCATATTCAAATCACCAACATGGTCGGCGCGGATGCCGATGCTCACACGTACGAGCCGACGCCGGACGACGCCAAGGCGTTGCTCAAAGCCAAACTCATCATCAAAAACGGCTTGGGTTTCGAGCCATGGCTGGACCGTCTGGTGACCAGCACCGAGACCAAAGCGCCAGTGATTAGTGCGAGCCACGGCGTCATCCCGCGCTCCCTGGATGAAGATGGCGAGACGATTCCCGACCCGCACGCTTGGCACAATCTGGCGAACGCTGAGCTGTACGTCAGCAACATCACCAAGGCACTGATCGCCGCCGACCCGGTTAACAAAGTCGACTACGAACGCAACAGTCAGGTCTACCTGAAACAGATCTACGCGCTGCTCGCCGAAGCCAAGACCAAACTCGGTTCACTGCCCCCGGGCAATCGTAAAATCGTGACGTCCCATGATGCGTTCGGTTATCTCGGTCAGGCTTACGGCATCGACTTCATGGCCCCTCAAGGCCTGTCCACTGAGCGCGAACCGTCATCCGCCGAAGTCGCTGCACTGATCACCCAGATACGCCAGGCCAAGGTCAAAGCGGTGTTCATGGAAAACATCAAGGATGCACGTCTGCTCAAGCAGATTGCCGATGAAAGCGGCGCGCACATCGGTGGCACGTTGTACTCCGATGCGCTCGCGGCTACCGGCCCGGCCAGCACCTTCGTCGGGTTGTTCGAGTACAACCTCAACACCCTCTACAACGCGTTGAGCAAGCCATGATCCGCAAGAATCCTTCGGGTGATTTGCCTCTGATTGCCGAGTCAGCGTACGTGGATAAAACCGCCATCATCTGCGGCAAAGTGGTGATCGGCGAGAACGTCTTCGTCGGTCCTTACGCGGTGATTCGTGCCGACGAAGTGGATGCCTCAGGCAAGATGGAGCCGATCACCATCGGCGCCAACTCGAACATCCAAGATGGCGTGGTGATCCACTCCAAGTCCGGGGCGGCGGTGACCATCGGCGAGTTCAGTTCGATCGCCCACCGCTCGATCGTTCATGGTCCGTGCAAGGTTGGCGACCGGGTGTTTATCGGCTTCAACAGCGTGCTGTTCAACTGCGTAGTCGGTGACGGTTGTGTGGTGCGGCACAACTCGGTGGTCGATGGTCGCGACCTGCCCGAAGACTTCTACGTGCCCTCCACCACTCGTATCGGCCCGAAGACAGATCTGTCGCAGTTCCCGCCGGTGAGCGTCAGCGCCTCGGAGTTTTCCGAGGACGTGGCGCGTACCAACGTCGACCTGGTGCGTGGCTACAATGCCCTGCAGAACGAGTTCTGACCATGAGCAGCGTGCTGATTCGCAATGCCCGGCTGGTGAACGAAGGTCGGGAGTTTGACGGTGATCTGTTGGTGAGCAACGGGCGAATCGTGAAGATCGCCAGCAGCATCCACGGTGAAAATGCCGACGTGGAAATCGATGCACAAGGGCAATGGCTGCTGCCCGGAATGATCGACGACCAAGTGCACTTCCGCGATCCAGGCTCGCCAGACAAAGGCAGCGTCTACACCGAATCGCGGGCTGCGGTGGCCGGTGGCATCACCAGCTTCATGGACATGCCCAACACCAATCCGGCGACCCTGACCCTCAGTGCACTGGCCGACAAAAAGCGCCGAGCGGCGATTAACTCCGTCGCCAATTACGGTTTTCATTTCGGCGTGAGCAACGACAATCTCGATACCGTCGCCAGGCTCAACCCCTGTGAAGTCGCCGGCGTCAAAGTGTTCATGGGCGCTTCGACCGGCAACATGCTGGTCGATGACCCACAGCTTCTGGAGCGGCTATTCGCCGAGGTGCCGACCATTTTATTGGCCCACTGCGAACACACGCCCAGCATCGACGCCAATGCCGCGAACCTGCGTGACTTGTTCGGCGAACACCTTCCAGCTGCGACCCACCCGCTGATCCGCAACGCCGAGGCGTGCTTTCGCTCCTCTTCGATGGCCGTAGAGCTGGCCAGGCGTCACGGCACCCGACTGCATGTTCTGCACCTGACCACCGCCCGCGAACTGGCGTTGTTCGAAGACAAGCCGCTGGCCCAGAAACGCATCACCGCCGAAGTCTGCCTGCACCACTTGCTGTTCGATGATCGGGATTACCCGAGCCTCGGCAACCTGATCAAGTGCAACCCGGCGATCAAAACCCAGGCCGACCGCGATGCCTTGCGCGAAGCATTGCTGAGCCATCGGCTCGACGTGATCGGCAGCGATCACGCGCCTCACACCTGGGCTGAAAAACAGCGGCCGTATAGTCAGGCGCCTTCCGGTTTGCCATTGGTGCAACACGCCCTACCCGCGTTGCTGGAACTGGTCGCGGATGAAGTGTTGCCGATCACGACACTCGTGGCCAAGACCAGTCACCGGGTCGCCGATCTGTTCGCCATTCCAGACCGCGGTTATCTGCGCGAAGGCTATTGGGCCGACCTCGTTCTGGTCAAACCCGAACCCGGCGGCGTCGCCGTTTCCCGGCAGCCGATTCTGTCTCAATGCGGCTGGACGCCTTTTGCCCGGCAGCGTTTTCGCCACAGCGTCAGCACCACGATCGTGTCGGGGCAAATTGCCTGGCACGACAAACGTCTTAATGACAACTGTCAGGGTTTACCACTACGTTTTATGCGCTAGCACTCGAGAGCACCGACATGATTCACATCACCCTGAGCGATGGTTCATTGCGTGAATACGACCAGCCACTGTCGGTGTACGAGCTCGCCGCGAGTATCGGACCCGGGCTGGCAAAAGCGGCGGTGGCCGGCCGAGTGGACGGCATCTTGGTGGACTGTGAGTTCATGATCGAGGCCGATGCCCGGGTCAGCATCGTCACGCCTCAAGAGCCCGATGGGCTGGAGATCCTGCGACGCTCCTGTGCACTGATGCTGGCCATGGCCCTTAAACAACTTCATCCACAGGTGCAACTGCACGCAGGAACGGCGCTGGGCGACGGGTTCTTTCATGAGTTTTCTGTCGAGCGATCCTTAACGCCCGCAGACCTGCCACTGATCGAAGCCCGCATGCAGGCTCTGGCGGCGACCAATCACTCGATTCGCCGTCAAGGAAAGACGCCGCTGTACCGCCTGGGGAACGTCGAATCTACGACCGCTGGCCCGCATGTCCCCGCGACCAGAGTGCTGCAAGCGTTCACCCTCGACCACATCAGCAGTACGTTGCCGCAACGGATATACGGTACGTGCTGGTCCTGCCAACAGGAGCTTGATAACTGGCGGACACCGCCACACGTCATGATCGTCAGCATGGACCAACGTCAGGCGGATTACGCGCAGTCGGTAACCGAGGCATTGCGTCGAAGCGGCGTGCGCGCCCGTGCGGATCTGCGTCACGAGAAAGTCCGCCAAAAGATTCGCGAGCACAGTCAGCACGTGCCGTATCTGGTGGTGATCGGGGAGAAAGAAAAAGCAGGCGGGTTTGTCAGTGTGCGCAGCCGCACAGGGGAAGACTTCGGGAGGATGGGTGTTGATATGGTGTGTGAGTGGTTGAATCAGGCCCGCTCCCACATAGTCATGTAGGGCGCGGGCCTGCTGACGGACTTTTAAGCTCTTGGCTTGACGGTCCCGCAATCCTGCCCCAACCACACGGCGCGGCTATCGAGGCTGCCCTTCTGCTGAATGCCGGTGGCGTTGAACGTGCCATTAACCTTGGTGGTGAACTCACGATCATTGAGGAAAGTGGCGACACCGGTGCCCTGCGCTTTCGGACAGCTGAAGCGGAATTTCCACTGATTCCCGCTGCGATCAGTGATTTCCTGCTTGCAGCCCGATTGTGGATCGGTCAGCGGAATGTCGTCGCTCTTCACCTGTTCCGGCGTCAGGCAAGCCCGAATCCCCTTGCCACCCATGGTGATGCCCTGCTTCTCCAGCTGCGCACGCTGTGCCGGGGTCATCTGGCCCTGCAACTGGCCAAGGATCAGCTGCAAATCCGGGAGATTCTGGTCATCGACCTTCATGTTGCTTGTGGTCAATTCCCACAAGCCGGGCTGCAGCATCTGCGCCTGAGCGGCCACAGGAAGTGACAAACCAATAGCCATGGCCAAACCCAGCAGACGAACGTTCATCGAGTAACTCCTGATCAGTTGTGGCCGTTAGACGTCAGCCAGTGGCTTCGGTTCATGGGCCAATTAAATAGCGACATTCTGCACGGAACATGGTCTGTTAAGCATTGAATCTTCAGGAGCAAGGCTGCCCCCATGGATTACTTTGGACCGCCTATTTTCGGCTACATGATTGCACTGCTTCACACGTTGGGCCTGATTGCTGCCATCCACGCCGTGCTCACCGTCCGGACCGCCCAGGGATCGATCGCCTGGGCCCTGTCGTTGCTGTTTATTCCCTACCTCACGCTCATCCCCTATCTAGTCTTCGGCCGCAGTACCTTCGATGGCTACATCAAGGCTCGGCGCCAGGCCAACGAAGAAATGCGCAAGGCTATCTCCGAGCTCAACTGGCGCCCTTGGGTAGAAGAGGCGCTGACCGCTCGCGCCTCAAATGCTTACGCGTCCTTGAGGGCCATGCCGAAACTGGGGCGCATGCCGTGCCTGGCGAATAACGAAGTGCATTTGCTGATCGATGGCCAGGCCACCTTCAACGCCATTTTTGACGCCATCAGCAACGCGAAGGAAGCAGTGTTGATTCAGTTTTTCATCATCCACGACGATCGCCTCGGTCAACGCCTGCAAACCTTGCTACTGCAGAAAGCCGCCGAAGGCGTGGCGGTTTATTTGTTGTACGACCGCATCGGCAGCCACTCCCTGCCTCACAGTTACGTGCAGCCGTTGCGCGATGCCGGCGTCGAGGTCAAAGCCTTTGCGTCCCGTAGCGGCTGGCTCAACCGCTTCCAGATCAACTTCCGCAACCACCGCAAGATTGTGGTGGTTGATGGAGTACTGGGCTTCGTCGGTGGACACAACGTCGGCGATGAATACATGGGCGAGAAACCACCCCTGGCGCCGTGGCGCGATACCCATGTGCAAGTACGCGGGCCAGTGGTGGCCTGCATGCAAGAGTCTTTCGCCGAAGACTGGTTCTGGGCAGCGCGGTCGTTACCCCCGCTGATCCTGCCGGACGTTTACCCGGACGACGGCGTGCTCTGCCAATTGCTCGCCAGCGGTCCGGCGGATTCCTACGAAACCTGTTCGTTATTCTTCGTCGAAGCCATCCATGCCGCCACCGAGCGGGTGTGGATCACCAGCCCTTATTTCATCCCCGACGAAGCCGTATTCGCTGCATTAAGACTGGCGGTTCTACGAGGCGTGGATGTGCGGCTGCTGCTGCCCTCGCAACCGGATCACCGAATCGTCTACGCCGCCTCCAGCCTATATGCCTTCGAAGCCGTGCGCGCCGGCGTGCGGGTGTTTCGCTACGAGCCCGGATTCCTGCATCAGAAAGTGGTGTTGATCGACAGCGAAATCAGCGCCATTGGCAGTGCCAATCTGGACAACCGCTCGTTCCGGCTGAATTTTGAAGTGATGTTGTTGACGGTCGACGGCGCGTTTGCCGCCGAAGTAGAACAGATGCTCAATGATGACTTCGCCCTGGCGCACGAGATCGCCAAAGAAGAAAGCCGGGAGACCCGCCGCCTGCAACAGGTCGGCATGCGGATCGCCCGGCTTATTTCACCGATTCTTTAAGGTGTATAGATATCGTCGCGAGTCCATGGCAGTTCATGGCTGCCATCGGGGTGGGCTTTCACCGCGAGAATCTGGTGCAGATTGATCCAGCCCTTGGCGAACGCGTAAGCGCATCCCGCCAGGTACAACCGCCAGATCCGTAAAGCCTGCTCTGGCACCAGCCGGGAAGCCGCTTCCAGATTGTCTTCCAGGCGCTCGCTCCAGTGGTCCAGGGTACGCGCGTAGTGCAGGCGCAGACTCTCGACGTCGACGATCTCCAGCCCTGCTTCACTGATCTCGGCAGAGATCATCGACAGATGCGGCAGCTCGCCATTGGGGAACACATACTTCTCGATGAATTCGCCAACACCGCGCCCCACCGGACGGCCATCGATGTGCTTGGCGGTGATCCCGTGGTTCATCACCAGGCCGCCCTCTTTCACCGCACCGAACAAGGTCTTACAGTACTCGGCCAAATTGGCGTGGCCTACGTGTTCGAACATGCCGACACTGACCACTTTGTCGAAACGACCGTCCTGAGGCAGGTCGCGGTAGTCGAGCAGTTGCAGTTCGACCAGATCGTCCAGGCCTTCGGCAGTCACCCGTTCACGGGCAAGTGCCAGTTGCTCTTTACTGAGTGTGATTCCGAACACCTTCGCGCCAAACTCCCGAGCCGCATACCGTGCCAGTCCGCCCCAACCGCAACCGACATCCAGCAAGTATTCCCCTGGTTGCAGCCGTAGCTTGCGGCACAGGTGGCGGAATTTGGCTTGTTGGGCTTGCTCCAGGGTTTCACTGCCGGTCTCGAAATAGGCGCAGGAATACGCCATGTCACTGTCGAGCCACAGCTGATAAAACGCATTGGAAAGGTCGTAGTGGTAGGAAATCGCCTTGGCGTCGGTCTCCTTGTCGTGAGCGGTGCGCACTGGCTGACTATCCTGGTCTCCAAGCAACGCCTGGCTCCATTCATCACAGACGCGAATCACCTCACTGATGGAACCTTCCAGCTCAAGTTTGCCTTCGACAAACGCCGCTCCGAGCGCGTCCAGGCTTGGATGAGTGAACTGGGTAACCATTTGTGGGTCCTTGACCACAATCGTGACGCTGGGCGTCGGCCCCAGGTTGAATTCATGGCCGTCCCAGAGTCGCAGGCGTAGCGGTATCTGCAGATTCTGTAAGGCCGGAGGAAGGTGCGCGAGCATGGATAGTCCCTCTTTGTTTCAGACGTCTGATGTGAGGGTAGACCATCCTTGAAAAATAGCTGGCTATCGAATTAATGCCCTTTTCTATGATTCGTAACGCTCGAACCCACCGTCACGAATTCACAAAAGTGATTGCCCTCACCTAGATGACTACGAATTCGTCGTACAGTTCTGAAAACTTGAAATCGACCGTGATCGCGCTGATTAGAGCATTCACCAAGCGTGCTCAATCCTCATCCTTAAGCTTGAGCAAGGGTTCCTGAAAACGCAGTAAACGCCCGGCGTTCCCCAACACCAGCAAGGTGCTGAAGTTGTGCAACAGTGCGGCAATCATCGCGCCCGCAGCACCGAGCCAGCCGAAGGCGGCGAAGGCTACAATCGCCAGCGTCCAGCCCAGACCGATGATCACGTTAACCTGCAACGTCTGCCGACATTGGCGACTCAAGCGCACACATGTGCCGAGTCGACGCAGGTCGCTGCCAATCAGGACGATGTCGGCCGAAGCCAGCGCGATGTCCGCCCCGCCCGCGCCCATCGCCACGCCGACTACACCGGCTTTGAGCGCCAGCGAATCGTTGATCCCATCTCCCACGACCATCGGCCGGAAGCCGCTGCCGATTTCTTTCAACACGCGATTGAGTTTGTCCTCGGGCAACGCTTGCGCTTCAACGTCGCTGATCCCGACATCTCGCGCCAATGTGTGCGCGACGCTTTGCCGATCACCTGTCAGCAGTAACTGCCTTCCCAACCCCAATTCACGCAGCTCGCTCAAAGCGAATCGAGCCTCGGGTTTGACGCTGTCGGCCAGCAACAGCCAGGCGAGGAATTCACCGTTGAGCGCCAGCCCGGCAATCGGGCCATCGTGGTCGGGAACACTTGAAGTGGCGATGCCCAATTGCGCGAACAGCTCCGGACGACCGAGCGCCGCCTCGCCCTGCTCCGTCATCGCCACCACGCCCAGCCCCTGGCGCTCGTGGATGTCGGAGAGCAGCAGAAAATGTTCCTGGGTGACCAACCCGGCGAGCGCGCGGCTGACCGGATGACTGCTGGCAGAACCGAGGCTGGCAGCGAGTTTTAGTACGTGGCTACGATCCTCGATTGGGCTGTCGATGGATTGCAAACGCAAGGTGCCGAAGGTCAGGGTTCCGGTCTTGTCGACCACCAGTGAAGTCAGGTCTGCCAACTCTTCGAGGAACGCGGAGCTGCGAATCAGAATCCCGTGCCGAGCCGCCACCGCCACCCCGGCAATCGCAGTGGCCGGTGCCGACAACACCAGCGCACAAGGACAGGCCGCCACCAACACCGCGAGCATTGCCTGAGCATCGTTAGTGACGAACCAGGTCACGGCGGCCAGCAGCAACACCAGCACCATGTAGCTGCCGGCGTAGCGTTCCAGCAAACGCGTGATCGGGGGTTTGGAACGCTCGGCACTTTGCATCAGCGCGATGACTTTGCCGAGGGTCGACTCATTGCCGGTGCGAGTCACTTCGATGCGCAGCAGACCGTCGAGGTTGATCGCGCCGCCGAAGACTTGCATGCCGACGCCCGCCTCCATCGGCACCGATTCACCAGTAATCGAAGCGGTGTCCAGGCTCGCCTGACCGGACAACACCCGACCATCCGCCGGCACCCGATCACCCGCGCGCACCTCGACGAGGTCGCCGGCCTTGAGTGTGCCGTTATCGACTTCGACGATGGAGCCATCGGCCTGAACTTTGCGCGCGTGGCTGCGCGTCAGTTTGCCGAGGGCGCGAATCGCTTCCTGGGAACCGATCACGCTGCGCTCTTCCAGCACGTGGCCGAAGATCATGATGATTGGCAGCAACGCCGCAGTCAGCAGATCACCCGTGGCCCACGCCCCGAGCATGGCCAGGGCGATCAATTGATCAGTGATCCCGTGCAGGCTCGGATAACGCAGGCTGTACCAGGCTGAACGCATCACGGGCACGGCCACCAATAACGAAGCAAAGCCCAGCAGCAACTGACTGACGCCCGTCTGCTCCGGCGACAACCAGCGCCAGGTTAGGCCGAGCGCGAGCAGGCCCAATGCGAGCATGGCCAAGGTCAATTGGCGGGCAGCGCTGCGTTGTTCAGCCGAGGACAACATGCTCGGTGCGGCGGCAGTTTGGGTGGTCATTGTGCAGCTCCCTGAATGATCAGGCGGGAATCGTCTTTCGGATTGACCGTGGTTACCGAACCGGCTTGACCGAGAATCTTCGGCATCCGCTCGCGGTAGATGCGCAGCAGCATTTGCGGGTCGGTCCCTTGTTGTTGCGCCTTGGCCAGGCTCAATACCGTGGCCGTGTCCGCCGAGGCTTTGGCCAGCCGTTCGCTCCCTTGGGCGTGAGCGACTTGCAGCGTGCGATCGGCTTGTTCGTTGGCGGTCTGAGTCAGTTTCTCGGCTTCAGTACGAGCATTGGCCACGGCTTTATCGGCTTGCTGACTGGCGGTCAGAACCGCGTTGAAAGCGTTGACCGCTGGGCCAGGCAGACTCGATTGCACGTCGACCCGCGTCACTTCAATGCCTAACCCCAGCCCGGTCGCGGTCAAGTCAGCCAGGCGCTGATTGATGGCTTGCACCAGATCACCGCGCAGGCGTTCGCGGCGTTCGGCAGCCTGACTATCGGCGCCGATCAGCTCCGGTCGAGCGACCAGAATAGTGTCCAGATCTCGTGCCGCCGTGAGCGCCACGGCGCTGCGGGTGACGAGTCGATCGAGTGCCGGCAACACATGTTCGTCTTGAAGGACGAAGGCATACGGCTCGGTGACTTTGTAGAAAACACGCACATCCAGTTGCACCACGCCCGCGTCACCGGTGAGCAAATAACCGGAGCCGGCGAGTGCATCGCTGATCGGTGTAGCGAAACTCGCGACTCGGTCTGCCTGCAACGCAGCATCTGTGCGCAGCAGGTTTTCCACCCGACGCTCAATCACCCGATCTGCCGCGGGCAACAAAATCACCTGCTCAAACGGGCGGGGCCAAGCCAACAGCAGGCCAGCATTCTGGATGCGATCCAGCGCGCCGAAGTGCAAAACCACCGCGCGATTTTGCGGATCGATCTGCCGTACATTGGAGAACGCCCAAGCCAAAGCAGCCAGCACTGTCACGGCGTAAAGGGCCAAAAAAGCCAAGCGCCCCGCTTGAATCCAGGGACTGCTTAACTCATTTGTTCCACGTGGAACTAATTTCATGGCTGCGACCCGGACTTGTTATCAAGGGTCGGCGGACCGTCAACCAACACCCGAAACGGCGCGGCATCGGTGCGCAGAATCAGTTTTGTCCCGGGCGTGACGATCGTGCCTAGTGTGTCGAGGGAGCGCAGCAGGTTGTACAGCTGTGGCGACCCGGCGTAGGCGCGACCGTAAATCTGCGCGGCTTCGACGCGCGATTGAGCTTCGATATCGGCAGCTTTCACCGTCGCATCGGCCTGCACGATGCGCGCATCACGCTCGGCAGCGGAACGGATTTGCGCCGCTTCGCGCTTACCGATTGCCGTGCGTTCGGTGGCGATTGTTTCACGCTCGGCACGCATGCGATCGACCGTAGCGGTGAGGGTTACCGACGGCAGGGTCAGTCGCTCGATGCCGACTTGCAGCACCCGCACGCCATAAGTGGTGAGCAGCTGCTGATCGATTTGCTGACGCAGTTGCGCTTCAAAATCAGCGATGTGTACTTTGTTGGCGTCGGTGTTCACCAGGTTAGCCAGATCAAAACTGCTGGCCGTGGTTTCCAGAGCCGAACCCACAAACGTACGAATCTGCCGCGCTGCTTCGTCCGGCTGATTCTGTACGGCGCGCATGAAACGTTGCACGTTGTCCGGATCACCCTGAACCTGCCAGGCCACGTAAGCCTGAACGATGATGCGCAAACCGTCCCGCGTACCCACATCCTGTAAACCACTCGAGGTCGTGCGCAGTCGCAGATCGACAGGAATCGCCGCTTCAAAAGGAGCAGGCCAACGCCAGCCAAGACCTGGTTCCAGCAATACCCGTGACGGATTGCCGAAACGCGCGATCACCGTGGCCTCCCCCGAACGCACCTGCACCAGGCTCGCTGCCGCGATGGCGAACGCTACCAGTAACGCTGCCCAGCCCATTCGCCGCCATGGGAACGGGCCAGCTTCTTGCGGATCACCGTGGTGGTGATGTCCGTGGTGATGCCCGCCATGGCCGTGATCGTGGCCAGTGTGGTCATCGTGATCGTGAGTGTGTGACTGGCTCAATTGGCAGCTCCTGGCTGAGCGGTTTTACGCGCCGGCGCAGGGTCAGCCGGCAGCGTGAATGTACGAAGGTCGATGGTCGGCGCGTTAGTGCTGCCGCCCAGACGATGATCGAGCACCAGCAACCTGGCATTGGCCAAGCCCTGGGACAGTTGGCTGAAGTACTGCTCCAGCACGAAGGCCTGGCCGGCGCTGGCGTAGGCCTTCTGCTCGGCGCCGAATCTCAGATCTGCCGCTTGGGCGGTGGCGTTGATTTCACGAGCGCTGGCCGTCGCTTGATCGCGAGCGATGCTGGCCTGCAATTGCGCCTGGTTGGTGGCCTCCGCCGCCGCACCGCGCTCGCGGGAAATCAATGCCTGGGCGCCAATCTGCGCTGCCTGAACGCCGTGATAGGCATTGGCGGCACCGGCCGGCGGATGAATCGCCTCGACCACGGTGGCGAGAATTTCCACGCCGCTGTCGAGTTTCTGCAAGTCGGCCTGTACCGCGCGACCAATCTCTTCGGCGAGCCCTACCCTGTCTTCACCGAGCAAACCGTCGAGGGTTCGCGAGGCGAAATCGTGGACAAGAATCCGGCTGGCGGTGCTGCGGATCAGCGTCGGGACGTCGGCGCTGTTATAGGTCGCGGCCAATGCCGCTTGATCACTCAGGCCGATGCGGTAGACGAAACGCACGTCCATGTTGACGATCTGGAAGCTCTGCTTGTCGGCTCTACTGCTGGCAATGACTTGGGATTTGTCGTTCACATGGCTGGCGTCCCACAAGCGATTGGCAATCGCGGGCGCCGGGCCTTCGGCGGGTTCGGCCATGACCGGCGCCGGTGTGTCGCCAACACTGGTGGCCAACTCGTGAACCACACCGTTCTCGACGCTCAACACTCGGCCCAGAGGCCAGGGCAAACCCGCGTGCAAACCGGGACCGAACACCTCCACCGGTTTGCCGAATCGCTCGTAGATGCCCCGCCCTTGCATTGGGATTTCGTGAATGCCGGTCAGTGACCAACCCACAATCGAGACCACGGCCAGCACCGGCAAAAATGCCCGACGCATGTAGGTAAAGGCCCAGATCTGTCGCAGGTCGATGCCGAAGCGGTTGTGCAATTCGTGCTGCAACGCCAACAAGGGTTGCGGCGGCCAGCGCAGCATGTCGGCGACGAAGCTGCGCGCCAGCAAGGCAGGTTCGAGTTGTTCACGCTGCGGACTGAACAATGACAGCAGGGCGCGCAACAGCAGCTCAGCGGCGACCAACCCTGGCAGCAAACCAATCAGCACCGCCAGACGCACCGGCCAGACTGAGGTTTCGCTGCCGAACAGCAGGCACAAAGCACTGAGCACCAGACCAATGATCACCACCCGTGTCAGTTGCGCCAACGACGCTGCTTCGGGCCATTGCGCGACGTTTTCCTGCGCCAGTTGACGCTCCAGCACCAACAAACCGAAAGCCAGCAACAAGGACAGCGCCGCACCGACACTGGCTGACACTCCCAGTGCGGTCGGCGGCAGTGCAAGGTTCCAGACTTGTTCGATGCTCAACAACGTCACCAGCGACCAACCCGCGAGCCACAGCGTCGGGGCGCCGATCTGCACCAGCATTCGCAGCCATCGCTGGCTGAGCCGATCCAGCAGCCGCTCGTACCAGCCCACCGGGGCAACGACTTCGTCAGCAACGACGACCTGCACGACCGGGTTCAACGCCCGCGCGCGCCACCGCGTCACCCACCAGGCCGATTGCAAACCGGCGACCAGCACCAGCAAACCGGCGCTCTGATTGACCAGCAACGCGGGCCAGAGCGACTGCGGCGCAAACAGCCCGACAAAAAACGCCAGCAACCAACCTGCCGCCGCAAGAGCGCCCAGACCAATTGCGAACTGACGCAATCGTCGCCCTTGAAAAACCGCCTGCTGGAAACGCGGCAGCCCGGCTACTTGCGTCCCATCGACATCGAGATCGACTTGCATACCACCCCAGTGTTTATCGTTGCTCATATCGCAATACGTTACGGTATAACGAAAGCCGTGAAATTTCCGTTCTTAAATGCTCTATCTAAAAACGCTCAACCTGTCGCTTGGCTGAAGCCTTGACCGAAATGCTGCGGAATGCTCATATTACGTTCGTAATTTTACCCAAGGACTACGTTTACCCATTCCGATCCCCGTTCACTCCAGGAGTACAACCATGAGCATCTATGACGTCGTGATTCTGGGCGGAGGCCCCGGTGGTTATAACGCAGCGATCCGCGCCGGTCAGTTGGGCCTGCGAGCGGTTTGCGTAGAAGGACGCGCCACCCTCGGCGGCACCTGCCTGAACGTCGGTTGCATGCCATCAAAAGCGCTGCTGCACGCCTCCGAACTCTACGACGCCGCCATGGGCGCAGAATTCGCCAACCTGGGGATTGAAGTCAAACCCACACTCAACCTCGCGCAGATGATGAAGCAAAAGGATGAAAGCGTTGCCGGGTTGACCAAGGGCATCGAGTTTCTGTTTCGCAAAAACAAAGTCCATTGGGTCAAGGGCTGGGGTCACATCGACGGGCCCGGCAAAGTGACGGTGACCGACAGCCAGGGCGGCAAGACCGAACTGAACACCAAGAACATCATCATCGCCACCGGCTCAGAGCCCACTCCCCTGCCCGGTGTGGACATCGACAACAAACGCATCCTCGATTCGACGGGCGCACTGTCACTGACTGAAGTGCCGAAACATCTAGTGGTGATCGGCGCCGGGGTGATCGGCCTGGAGCTGGGTTCGGTGTGGCGGCGTTTGGGCGCTCAGGTGACGGTGATCGAGTTTCTCGACCGGATCTGCCCCGGTGTGGATGGTGAAGCCGGCAAAACCCTGCAACGGTCGTTGAGTAAACAGGGCCTCAACTTCAAATTGAGTTCCAAAGTCACCAGCGCCACAACATCAGCGACCGGCGTTCAGCTCAGCGTCGAGCCCGCGGCTGGCGGCACCGCCGAACTGCTTGAAGCGGATTACGTGTTGGTATCCATCGGACGCCGGCCCTACACCCAAGGCCTGGGGCTGGAAAACGTCGGCCTCGCCACGGACAAGCGCGGCATGCTCGCCAACAAGGGCCATCGCACCGAAGCCGCTGGCATTTTGGTCATCGGCGACGTCACGTCCGGGCCGATGCTCGCCCACAAGGCCGAAGACGAGGCCATGGCCTGCATCGAGCAGATTATCGGCAAGGCTGCCGAGGTCAACTACGACCTGATCCCCAACGTGATCTACACCAAGCCGGAACTGGCCAGCGTCGGCAAGACCGAAGAGCAGCTCAAGGCCGAAGGTCGCGCCTACAAGGTCGGCAAGTTTCCCTTCACCGCCAACAGCCGGGCAAAGATCAATCACGAAACCGAAGGCTTCGCCAAAGTGCTGGCCGATGAGCGCACCGACGAGATTCTCGGCGTGCACCTTGTGGGTCCAAGCGTCAGTGAAATGATTGGCGAATATTGCGTGGCCATGGAGTTCAGCGCCTCCGCCGAGGACATTGCCCTGACCTGTCATCCACACCCGACCCGCTCCGAGGCCTTGCGTCAGGCGGCGATGAATGTGGAGGGGATGGCGACTCAGATGTAAGCCTGGAGGTTGGCGGTGGCGGGTCTATCGCCTTCGCGAGCAGGCTCGCTCCCACATTGGTTTTGTGAACGCCACAGATCAAATGTGGGAGCGAGCTTGGTCTGGGCGGCATTCCGACGATTGGGTCTCAGGCCGGTAAATGCCCCAACGGCAACGCCCCCGGGGTCTTCACCGTATGAATCGCAAAGTTACTGCGGATGTCACTTACACCCGGCAATTTCAGCAACCGCCCCGTGAGAAAACGGTCATAGGCACGCAGGTCCGGCACCACTACTTGCAGCAGAAAATCCGATTCCCCTGACACCAGAAAGGCCGAAATCACTTCGGGTAACGCCGTCACGGCCAAGCGAAAGGCTTCGGCCTGTTCATCGTTATGCCGCTCGACCTTGACCCCGACAAACACCGTCAGCCCAAGCCCTACTTCGTCGCGATCCAGATTGGCCTGGTAACCGCGTATCACCCCGGCTTCTTCGAGCATCCGTACCCGGCGCAAACAAGGCGAGGCGGACAGGCCGATCTCGTCAGCCAGTTGCACATTGCTCAGGCGACCGTCCCGTTGCAGGGCGGCGAGAATCTTGCGGTCATAGGCGTCGAGTTTCATGGCTTGGCAGATCCTGATGGTTTACCTGCAATGGAGTGGCAGGTTATGCCAACTCGAAGCAGTTTAGAAGCGAACTACGCAACCACCTGCCCTGCCCTTCAGCCCTAGACTGGCCGTACCGAATCGACAACGAATGGGGTGCAACGTGGCAGGACTCTGGGTGTTTTTCATGGCGCTGGCGGTGGTCTATCTGTTGCCGGGCCCGGACATGATCCTGTTGTTGCAAACCGGTGCCCGTCAGGGCAAAGGCGCGGCGCTGGCGACTGCGGTGGGTCTGGGTGTGGCCCGGGGATGCCATGTAGCGTTGGCAGCGTTGGGGTTGGCGGCACTGTTCAAAGCTGCGCCCTGGGCCTTCGACGTGGTACGCCTGGCCGGGGCCGCCTATCTACTGTGGATCGGCATTCAATGCCTGCGAACCACAATGCTGCCGAGTTTGAACGGAGCAGACGCCACCGCCGAAAAACCTCGCTGGCGTGCAGCGATCCAGCGCGGTTTGCTGACCAACCTGCTCAACCCCAAAGCGTTGCTGTTCTGCTCGGTGCTGCTGCCGCAGTTCATCGATCCACACGCCGGGCCGGTGCTCACGCAATTCGCGACACTGGGCGTAGTGTTAGTTGGCGTTGGGTTGTTGTTCGACAGCGCTTACGCACTGACCGGCGCAGCGCTGGGCCGTTGGCTGCAACGCAGTCCTTCGGCCCAACGCCTGCAGCAGTGGCTGTTCGGCAGCCTGTTGATCGGCTTCGCCGTTCGGCTGACCTTTGTGCAACAGGCATGATTACGCCAGCGCCTTGCGCTTGCGGCGATTGATCAGCACCAGCGCTACCGCTGTAAACACAACAACGCCGCCCGCTTGCAGCCATTTTTTGTAAGGTCGCAAGGCCGAGCGAACAGGGTCCAATGCCTGGGTTACGTAACGTTTGTCAGCGTTCGGGAAATCAGGATAAGGACATTGGCGACCGAAGTTCACCATCCAAAACACGTACGGTCCTTCTTTGACATAGCGTTGGTAGAAGGCGCTTTCTTCTTCAAGGCTGCTGTTCCACCCCGCCGCCGCACACAGCACTGCCGCAAAGGCTGCACTGGTATGCGGCAAATTGTCCGCTGCGCGACTGGCTAATGCGGTGGCGACAAAACGGTAGTGGTAGCGCTGATAGGGTTGGGCTGCGCTTGCCTGCTGACGTTTGACTTCACCTTCAGCCACTAATGAACCGACCTTGAGTTCGCTGCTTTCGAGGCTGTAGTTGCCTCCAAAGGTCGCGTAATCCGGGGACATCTCGTAGCCCAACAACTCCATTCCGTCGAAACGGGCCAGTGTCGCGGCATGGTAGTAAGCGAATGCCCGTTTGGTCGGCCACCATTTTGATTCGGCGTCGTGGCGCAACCGCCCATACTCCTTGGCCTTGGCCTGCAACTCGACGTTGTCGAAGTACGCCGGCGCTTCGTCATACCGCTCTTCGCGCAGCAAGCGCCGCCCGAGCAAATTGCGCAGTTTCGCCGCCACCGGTAACTGCACATAGTTATCGCGATCCTCCTGAGTCAGAGGGGGCGGTGCCGGCACTTGAGTGTCGACGTATTGCTTGAGCTCATCGACGGTCAACACCCGCTCGGCGACCGTGGCGGCGTCGAACCAGTAGACATCTTTACTGCGATAAAGCTGATCGAACGCTTGCAGATAGTCTCCGCGTTGCAACGCCAGGATCGCGCTTTCACCCTCGACCCGGCACTTGGGTTGAAGCGTTTCGAAGTCCCAATCCGGCGTCCTCCACTCCCCCCACGACTCATTCTGCGGGAAGGCCTGGGCAGCCTTGGCATACGCTGCGGCAGCCGCGTTTTTATCGCCATCGCGCACGGCCAGTTTGGCCAGCAGCCACCACGCCAGTCCGCCATCACCGGCGTGTTCGAGGAACGCCTTGGCACTGGCGTAATCACCCTGTTGATAATTCACCGCTGCCAGGCGATCAGCGTTATCGAGGCTACCACGGGTGCTGTTTTGCAGCAGTTTGATCAGTTTCAATTCGTTCGGCGGTTGATCACCGAATGACCAGCCCAATCGACTGATCAAGGACGCCGTGACCAGTTGCTGCACCGGTTTGCCCTTGAGCAACACGGCGAGTTGATCGTCAGGCACCGCCGCGAGGTCGGCCACCAACAGTTTCAGCGAGGTGTAGCCCACCGCCGAACCCTGAAGGTTTTGCGTGGCGTAGAGTTCGATGGCGCTGTTCCAGTCGCCGGCCGTGCGGGCCACGCGGGCCTCCTCTCCGAGGCTGGCGACACCCAGTTCCAGAGGGTCATTGAAGCCGTCGATGCTCAGCTGGCGAGTCTGCTCGAAAGCCTTTCGAGACTGAGCCAACAAGTCAGGGCCAGCGCCCGCTTCGGAGCTCATGGCAAACAGCGCCCGACCCAGCGAGTAAGCCGCCCAGGTGCTGCGCAACGCCCGTTGATCCGCTGGCAATGCCAGCAATTTTTGGAAGTACTCGGCGGCCAGTCCATGATCACCGGCATTGAATGCCACCGCGCCGGCCAGATAGAGCTTGAGCTCAGCCGGCAGGCTCGCGCCCTGACTCTCGACCTGATGCACATCGGTCAGGCTGCGTAACTGTTTCACCAGCGTTTGCTGCTCAGCCGTCAAACCGGATTGTTCAGCCTTATCCCGCTGTTCTGCGTAGTCGGGCGCATCCATGCCATAGGCGGTTTCGGTGACGTTCTTCAGCCCGGCGACCGCATGCCCGAGGCGACTGATTTCAAATCTGAAGTTGCCTTCCGGCAGCTCCGCCAGCGACTGGCCGCGGTTGTCCAGCAGACGCATCGGGAAATCCGGCCCACAGGCCAGCGCCGAACCCAGCGGCAGGCTGAGGCTCAGGCAAAGAAGATGGCGGGGCCAGTTACGGGTAAACATTCGAACCTCCTTGATCAATATGTGCGCAACGAGCCCAACCCACGGCGCGCTGCCCGCCGGCCGGTATTCGACCGTCGCGCAGGCGGGTGAAGGTAAGCAGATCCGGACGCTGTTGCAATACATAACCGGCCAGCGCATCGGCACCGTCACAGCCCTGCACCACAAGTGTCAGGCGTTCGGGCCAGGCGCTGTCGAGGTTGCCCTGATTGCTGAGGCTGATGTCATAGAGGTCGTTCTGCGCCGATAGTTTCAGCGCCAGTCGACTGTCGAGTGCATCGCCACGCGCCACGGCGCCCAAGGTCGTCAGACTCCAGGCACGGCGGTCGCTGGCCAGCGGCAGACGAAACCAGATCAGACCCGCCAGATGCGCCGGTGGATCGTTGCGCAACTCGCTCCCGAGTCGGCTCAATTGCTGCGGATCGGCGAGCAATTCCCGGCGTTTGCCGCCCTGTTCGATCGGCACTTCGCTTTCCACTACCGGCGCACCGCCGCCCGGCAACAACGCCACACCGTAGGCCGGCAGCGCCAGATAGAAAGGTTTGGAAGTGATGCGACTCCAGGCCTTGGTCCATTGACGGGCCTGATCCGGGTCAAACAAGCCAAGACGCGGATCGCTCACCGCGTGCACCTGCAACACGCTGCTGTCGACTGTGGATAACAATGCCGACAATTCGGGACTGTCGAGCCAGGCGGGCAATGCTGTGATGCTCAGCGCAATAGAGGCCGGCAGAACTGCGCGCAGGTGCGTAAGAAATTCGCGGTAGGTCGGTAGCCGAGCATTACCGGCATCGTGGTCGATTTCCACACCGGAGAGATTCAGCCCCTGCCCTTGCCAATCGCCGAGCACCTGCTGGATCTGCGCGGTGACTGCATCCCGATCCAGCGACTTGAGTTGTCCATCGAGACGAATCACCGCGATCAGCGGCCGACCATCACGCTTGAGCAGCGCCGGATCAATCCGCGCCCGGCTCCAACCCGCCTCGGGGAATGCCTGCAAGGCCAGCACCCGCAGGGTGGAAAAGTCAGCGCGACTGTCCCTCAGCGCCGCTTCGTGGGCCGGTGTCCATTGCCGTTGCCAGACGTAGAGTTGCTGATCGAGCGCTGGCGCGTCCTGTCGTTCGCAACCGTTGAGCAACGCCACCGCGACAATCAACGCTGACAGACGAGCGAAAAAATACATACCGAATCTGATCCCTTATCGCAGCGGCTAGAAGCTGCGTTCGGCAGATGCTACAGGTCGAGGACCAAAGGCTGCGACCCCTGCGCCGGAATCGCACAACAAATCAGCACTTGTCCGTCATCCGGCACTTCCGCCGGCGGCTGTGGATAATTCACCTGGCCGCTGATCAGCCGGGTCTTGCAGGTCCCGCAGGAACCGCCGCGGCAACTGAATTCCGGGCGCAATCCACGGCTTTCCGCCAACTCCAGCAAACTGCCCCCGTCGGGTTGCCAGCGGGCCTCTTTAGCCGAGCGCTGAAACACCACCGGCACCGAAGTCGTAGCAGCGGGCGGTTGCTCAATGACCACTGCATCGGGGTCCGGCACCCGGCGCAAGGTCGAGGGGCCGAACGTTTCGGCGTGAATCCTTGCATCACGGATGTCCAGTTCTCGCAGGCCGTCGTACAGCCCTTGGGTAAAACTGCCCGGACCACAGAGGACAAAATCCAGCTGATCGTAGTCCTCCACTTCAACGAGGGTCTTGAGCAGCGCGGTGTCGATCCGCCCCGTCAGGTCGAAGTCCTCACCCTCCAAGGCCCCGGCTTCGGGCTGACTCACCAGACGCAGCACTCTGACCGCGTCGCCCGCGCCATCTAGCAAGCGATCCAGCTCAGGACGAAACGCTTGATCGGCCAACGTGCGCGAACTCTGGAAAAACCAGGTCGGCCGAATGCGGCGGGTGCGCAGGCCTTGATAAACCACTTCGCGCAGCATCGACAGCAGCGGCGTGATGCCGACACCGGCAGCCAGCAGCACCAGTGGCCGACGTTCATTAGGTGCCACGGTGAAATGCCCCTGAGGCGCACGGGCCTCCAACAGATCACCGACGCGCACCTGTTCATGCAAGTGCGAAGACACCAAGCCTTCACGCTTCACGCTGATGCGGAAAAAATCATCGGACGGCGCGCTCGACAGGCTGTAAGTACGGATATGCACCTCGCCGGCAATGTTAAAGCGCAGGGGCAAATGCTGCCCGGCCTGAAACACTGGCAACCCCGCGCCATCGGCTGGCTCCAGATAAATCGAGCGGATGTTGTGGCTTTCCTCTTTGATGCGCACCACCCGCAGCGGTCGCCAACGATCCCCCAAGGCTTGGGCTTGCAGTCGAGCGTTGGCCTGCTCCCACGTGCCGGTCAGCAAACTGGTCGGTGACACGCCGTCGAAGCGCCACCGCAGAGCAAGCGCGGCGGGCCTACGCACGACGCTTTCCACCTCGACCGTCCACAAGCGCTCGGCCCCTTGAAACGCCTCGACCTGTGGGCCTTCAAGAATGACTTCGGTGCGACCGCTGAGGTGCAGCAAGTCTCCCGAATTGAAATCGATAAACAGCAAACCGGCCCGGGGATTGAGCAGCAGGTTGCCCAAGGTATTGAAGTGCAGGTTGCCGGCGAAATCCGGAATGGTCAGGCGATTACCTTCCACCTGTACGAAACCGACCTGGCCACCGCGGTGAGAAACATCCACCGAACGCTCACCATCGACGTCCACATAACTGGCGACAAAAAATGTATCGGCTCCACTGATCATGGCCCTGGCGGTGTCATCCAGCCCATCGAAGTGCTGCGCGATGCGGGTCGACGGATCCGCCAGCGGTACCGAGCGAAACTGCCGCAACTGAATGTATTGCGGGCAGTTGCCGAAGGACTGTTCCACCGTCACACCGAAGCCGTTGGCCGTCATTGCGCCGACGCGACCATTGATGCGGTTGCGACGCCGGGTGTGCAGTTCGATGCCCAACAGACCGATCGCTGCGCCATCCGTTAACTGCGCGGGATCATCGGCACCCGGCAGGCTGTTGAATTGCAACACACCGGGCTCGGGCGAGTGAGCGAAGCCCGGCGGCCCTTCAATAATACTGGCCCATGGGTTGCCATCGACATCCACCGCGCCGTACAGCATGAACGGCAGTTGCTGATAGAACGTGCGGTGCTGGTCCGGCATTTCTGTGCGAATCACCCTACGACCAAACGCCTCCATTCGCTCAGCAACACCTACGTGTGTCTGCAACTGTTTCTCGCCAGCGTGCCACGGTGAACGGTCCATAACGGCGTCTCCCCTGCGCCATGGGCGCAGTGTGAACGGCCCGACAATGCCGGGCTGCAAGCATCAGACAGTTTTTTGCAGGCCGGCGACGGTGCGCGGCATGCCGACAAAACCCGGCAAGGCTTCGATGCGCGCCAGCCAGGCTCGCACGTTGGCGTAGTCCTCAAGCGACACATTGCCTTCAGGGGCATGGGCGATGTAGCTGTAGACCGCGACGTCGGCGATGGTGGGTTCGCTGCCTGCCAGATAAGCCGTATTTGCCAGTTCCTGATCGATCAATTTGAGCCAGACGTGGGAATAAGCGATCACCTCTTCAGCGTTGTAAGGTGCGCCAAACACAGTGATCAGCCTTGCCCTACCCGGACCAAAGGCAATCGGCCCGGCCGCCACTGACAACCAACGCTGAACCTTAGCCGCACCGACCGGGTCGGCTGGCAGCCAGCGGCCGTTGCCGTACTTTTGCGCCAGATAAACCAGGATCGCGTTGGAATCGGCCAGCACCACGCCTTGATCATCAATGGCCGGAACCTGCCCGAACGGGTTAACCGCCAGGAACTCCGGCTGTTTCTGCGCGCCCTTGGCCAGATCGACAAAGATCAACTCGGTCGGCAGTTTCAACAGGGACAGCATCAGCTCCACACGGTGAGCATGGCCGGAACGCGGGAAGTTGTAGAGTTTGATCGCTTGCATGGTCGACTCCGCTGGGTGGTGGCGCCGTTCAGGTGAGATCAGCGCCGATGGGAGCTATCTTCCACCCGCAACCAAAACAACAGAATAACCAGCAAACGCAATCGATTGTTTCATGTGGCGCAATAAACCGTCAGCCCTGCAAGGCCGGGTGTTCCCGTAGCGCTTTGACCGTAAAGTCCACAAAACTGCGGATTCGCGCCGGGGCATTGCGCCCACCTTGGTACACCACATGGATCGGCAATGCCGGCAGTTCGAAGTCCGCCAATACGATTTCCAGCTCACCGGTCGCCACTTTACTCGCTACTTGATAAGACAGGACCCGGGTGAATCCCAGACCCAGGCACGCGGCGGTAATAGCCGCTTGATTCGCCGTCACCACCAATCGCGGTTCAGGTCGAACACTCAGCGGCTCCCCAGCTTCGAGGAATGGCCAGCTTCTCAACTGACCGATAGCGGACGTCGCAATAACCGGCGCCCCAGCCAGGTCTTGAGGATGTAAAGGCCTGCCATGGGCCGACAGGAATTGCGGAGAACCGCAGATCACCCGCCGCACTTCACCGACGCGAATCGCGTGCTGATTGCTGTCGGGCAACTCACCGATACGCACGGCGACATCAATTCCCTCCTCGACCATGCTGACCACTCGATCGACCAGCAAGCCATTGATGCCGACCTCAGGAAATTGCGTCAGATAATTCACCATCACTGGCGTGACAAACAGCTCACCAAACAACACCGGTGCGGTGATTGTCAGTTGCCCACGCGGTTGAGCGTGACTACCCGCCGCCGAATCCTCAGCTTCCTGCACCTCGGCGAGAATCCTCCGACAGTCTTCCAGGTAACGCTGACCCGCCTCGCTCAAATGCACGCTGCGGGTGGTGCGCGTCAGCAGCAACGTGCCGATGCGTTTCTCCAGCGCCGCCACCGCGCGAGTCACGCTCGCTGCCGACAGGCCCAGACGCCGCGCCGCCGCCGAGAAGCCTTGATCTTGGGCGACGGCAGCGAAGACCTGCATTTCCTGGAATCGGTCCATGGGCGTGTCCTCAATTCAGATAAAAAAAATCGCAACCGTAGGCTGCGATTTTTAATGTTTCCATCACCTGTGGATAACTTATTCCACCGTCACCGACTTCGCCAGGTTACGCGGCTGATCAACGTCGGTGCCCTTCAACACGGCAACGTAATACGAGAGCAACTGCAGCGGAATCGTGTAGAGGATCGGCGACAGGATGTCGTGGATGTGCGGCATTTGCACAACATGAGTGCCTTCGCCATTGGTCATGCCAGCTTGTTCGTCTGCGAAGACGATCAGCTCGCCGCCACGGGCGCGGACTTCCTGGAGGTTGGATTTCAACTTCTCCAGCAGCTCGTTGTTCGGTGCCACGGTGACCACCGGCATGTCGTTATCCACAAGCGCCAACGGGCCGTGTTTCAGCTCGCCGGCCGGATAGGCTTCAGCGTGGATGTAGGAGATTTCCTTAAGCTTGAGCGCCCCTTCCATTGCCACCGGGAATTGCGCGCCACGACCGAGGAACAGGGTGTGGTTTTTCTCGGCGAACAGCTCGGCGATTTTTTCGACGGTGCCGTCCATGGCCAGGGCTTCGCCGAGGCGGGTTGGCAGGCGACGCAGTTCTTCAACCAATGTGGCTTCGACGCCTTTGGCCAACGTGCCGTGAACCTGACCCAGGGACAAGGTCAGCAACAGCAGACCGACCAACTGAGTGGTAAAGGCTTTGGTCGAGGCCACGCCAATTTCGCGACCGGCCTGGGTCAGCAGAGTCAGATCGGATTCACGCACCAGTGAGCTGATGCCGACGTTGCAAATCGCCAGGCTGGCGAGGTAACCCAACTCTTTGGCGTTACGCAGAGCGGCCAGGGTGTCGGCGGTTTCGCCGGACTGGGAGATGGTCACGAACAGGGTGTCGGCCTGCACCACCACCTTGCGGTAGCGGAACTCGCTGGCGACTTCGACCTGGCACGGGACGCCGGCCAGTTCTTCGAGCCAGTACCGGGCAACCATGCCCGCGTGGTAACTGGTGCCGCACGCGACGATCTGCACGTTGCGCACTTTGGCGAACAGCTCGGCAGCCTGTGGACCGAACGCTTGCACAAGCACTTGATTCTGGCTAATGCGACCTTCCAGAGTGCGCTGCACCACGGCCGGTTGCTCGTGAATTTCCTTGAGCATGAAGTGGCGGAATTCGCCCTTGTCGGCGGCTTCGGCGCCATCGCGGTACTGCACCGATTCACGTTCGACCACTTGGCCGCTCACGTCCCAGATCTGCACGCTGTCGCGGCGAATTTCGGCGATATCGCCTTCTTCCAGGTACATGAAGCGGTCAGTGACCTGGCGCAGGGCCAACTGATCGGAAGCCAGGAAGTTTTCACCCATACCCAGACCGATGACCAGCGGGCTGCCGCTGCGGGCGGCGACCAGACGATCCGGCTGCTGAGCGCTGATGACCGCCAAACCGTAAGCACCGTGCAGCTCTTTGACAGTAGCCTTCAGGGCCACGGTCAGATCCGGCAGATCCTTGAGTTTATGGTTCAACAGGTGAGCAATGACTTCGGTGTCGGTGTCCGAGGTGAACACGTAACCCAAGGCTTTCAGTTGCTCGCGCAGGGCTTCGTGGTTCTCGATGATGCCGTTGTGCACCACCGCCAGATCACCGGAGAAATGCGGGTGAGCGTTGCGCTCGCACGGCGCACCGTGAGTGGCCCAGCGGGTGTGGGCGATACCCAGGCGGCCGGCCAGCGGTTCTTCGGCCAGCGCCAGTTCCAATTCACTGACCTTGCCCGGGCGCCGCAGGCGCTCAAGCTTTTGGTCATGGGTGTAGACCGCTACACCGGCACTGTCATAGCCACGGTATTCAAGGCGCTTCAGGCCTTCGAGCAGGATGGCGGTGATATTACGTTCTGCAACTGCGCCGACAATTCCACACATGCTATTTCTCCTGATTGACAGCCGCGAGGATCAAGTTGATTCCGCGGGCCTGAATCTGATCCCGTGCCTCAAGCGGCAGGCGATCATCGGTAATAAGGGTATGGACGCTGCTCCAGGGCAGCTCCAGGTTGGGAATCTTGCGGCCGATCTTGTCGGCCTCCACCATGACAACCACTTCCCGGGCGACTTCAGCCATGACCCGGCTCAGTCCCAGCAGTTCGTTGAAGGTGGTGGTACCACGAACCAGGTCGATGCCATCGGCACCGATGAACAACTGGTCGAAATCGTAAGAGCGTAGGACCTGCTCCGCCACCTGTCCCTGAAAGGACTCGGAATGCGGGTCCCAGGTGCCGCCGGTCATCAACAGTACCGGCTCATGCTCAAGTTCACTCAAGGCATTGGCGACATGCAGGGAGTTGGTCATCACGACCAGGCCCGGCTGCTGGCCGAGTTCCGGAATCATCGCCGCCGTGGTGCTGCCGCTGTCGATGATGATCCGCGCATGCTCACGAATTCGTGTGACGGCAGCGCGGGCGATGGCCTGCTTGTATTTGGACACCGGTTGACCAAGGTCGGCCACCAGCTCTTGAGGCAGGGTAATCGCTCCGCCATAACGGCGCAGCAGCAAACCATTAGTCTCAAGCGCCGCGAGATCCTTGCGGATCGTAACTTCCGACGTTTCGAAGCGCTTGGCCAGCTCATCCACACTGACTTCGCCCTGCTCATTGAGCAAGGCGAGGATGTTGTGACGGCGTTGAGGTGTATTGCGTTTCGACATGATCTGGTAAGTTTCGATTCGAAAGATAACGGAAGCAATCAGAACCTATTGGCGAAACTTCGTCAAGCGTGGGGCGATAAAAAGACCTGTGGATAACCCATAAAAAGATCGCAGCCTTCGGCAGCTCCTACAGGGAATTCGTGTCACTCTGTAGGAGCTGCCGAAGGCTGCGATCTTTTGATCTTTCAATCTGTGGATAACTCAGCCCTTCTTGATTTTCTCAGGCCGCTTCCAGCCATCGATATTCTTCTGCCGCGCACGACCCACGGCCAACTGCGCGTTATCCACATTCTGCGTAATGGTCGAACCCGCCGCCGTGGTCGCACCCGAAGAGATATCCACAGGCGCAACCAACGAGTTGTTGGAACCGATGAACACATCTTCACCCAGCACGGTTTTCCACTTATTGGCACCGTCGTAGTTGCAGGTGATGGTGCCCGCGCCGATGTTGGTACGCGCGCCGATCTCGGCATCACCCAGATAGGTCAGATGACCGGCCTTGGCGCCTTCGCCCAAGTGAGCGTTTTTCAACTCAACAAAGTTACCCACATGGGCGCGTGCTTCCAGCACAGTACCTGGACGCAAACGAGCGAACGGGCCGGCATCGCTGCCTTCGCCGAGAACCGCGCCTTCGATGTGGCTGTTGGCCTTGATCACCACACCTTTGCGCAGGGTGCTGTCCTTGATCACGCAGTTCGGGCCGATCACCACATCGTCCTCGATAACGACCTTGCCTTCGAGGATCACGTTGATGTCGATCAGCACGTCGCGGCCGACGGTGATTTCACCGCGCACATCAAAACGAGCCGGGTCACGCAGGGTCACGCCCTGAGCCATCAACCGACGACCAGCGCGCAGCTGATAGTGACGCTCAAGCTCGGAAAGCTGCTTGCGGTCGTTGGCGCCCTGCACTTCCATGGCGTCGTGGGGTTGCTCGGTTGCCACCACCAGACCGTCGCTGACTGCCATGGCGATCACGTCGGTCAGGTAGTACTCGCCCTGGGCGTTATTGTTCGATAGACGGCTCATCCAGCCAGCCAATTGCGCGAACGGCAGCGCCAGAATGCCGGTGTTGCCTTCAGTGATCGCTCGTTCGGCTTCGTTGGCGTCCTTCTGCTCGACGATGGCTGTCACTTTGCCGTCGGCGTCGCGGACGATGCGGCCATAGCCGGTCGGGTCGTCCAGTTCTACTGTCAACAAGCCCAGTTGCTGCGGCGCTACTTGCTTGAGCAGACGCTGCAGGGTCTCGACTTCGATCAATGGCACGTCACCATAAAGAATCAGGACGGTGTCGGACTCAATAAAAGGCACCGCTTGAGCTACCGCGTGGCCAGTCCCAAGCTGTTTGTCCTGCAGGACGAAATTAAGATCATCAGCCGCCAGGCGCTCGCGCACTGCATCGGCGCCATGGCCGATGACGACGTGGATGCGCTGTGGATCAAGTTGCCGGGCGCTGTGGATAACATGGCCGAGCATCGAGTTGCCGGCAATCGGATGCAGAACCTTCGGCAGTGCCGAACGCATGCGAGTGCCCTGACCAGCAGCGAGGATAACGATTTCTAAAGACATGACTGGCTACCAATCCTGGGAGGTCAGCGGCTGCGACCAGGTTATGAATATCTAAAAAGAAAAAAGGGTAGCCGAAGCTACCCTTTTTAATCAATCGCACAACAAGCGGTGGCCTATTAGTGGCCGAACTTCTTGCGGATCTGCTGGACGGTGCGCAGCTGAGCTGTAGCCTCGGCCAGACGTGCAGCAGCAGAACCGTAATCGAATTCTGCACCACGGTCATGCAAGGCCTTCTCGGCAGCCTTAACGGCTTCCTGAGCGGAGGCTTCGTCCAGGTCGGCAGCACGTTGCACAGTGTCGGCAAGTACCTTGACCATGTTCGGCTGAACCTCGAGGAAACCGCCGGAGATGTAATACACCTCCTCTTCCCCGCCCTGCTTGATCAGGCGGATCGGGCCCGGCTTGAGATTAGTGATCAGCGGCGCGTGACCCAGGGCGATACCAAGATCACCCAGTGCACCGTGCGCAACCACCATCTCGACCAGGCCGGAGAAGATTTCCCCTTCCGCGCTGACGATATCGCAATGGACTGTCATAGCCATCTGATTGCCTCAACCTAAATTAGCGCCCGTTGCCGGGCGCCGGGATTACAGTTTCTTGGCTTTCTCGATCGCTTCTTCGATGCCGCCGACCATGTAGAACGCTTGTTCTGGCAGGTGGTCGTAGTCACCGTTGAGGATTCCTTTGAAGCCAGCAATGGTGTCTTTCAGGGAAACGTATTTACCCGAGGCACCGGTGAAGACTTCAGCCACGAAGAACGGCTGCGACAAGAAACGCTGGATCTTACGAGCACGGTTTACCAACTGCTTGTCGGCTTCCGACAGCTCGTCCATACCCAGGATCGCAATGATGTCCTTCAGTTCTTTGTAACGTTGCAGAACATACTGTACGCCGCGAGCGGTGTCGTAGTGGTCCTGGCCGATTACGTTCGGGTCCAGCTGGCGCGAAGTCGAGTCGAGTGGATCGACCGCTGGGTAGATACCCAAGGAAGCGATGTCACGGGACAGAACGACGGTGGCGTCCAAGTGGGCGAAAGTGGTCGCTGGCGACGGGTCAGTCAAGTCATCCGCAGGTACGTATACCGCTTGGATCGAAGTGATCGAACCGTTTTTGGTCGAAGTGATACGCTCTTGCAGAGTACCCATCTCTTCGGCCAGGGTCGGCTGGTAACCTACTGCGGAAGGCATACGGCCCAGCAGTGCGGATACTTCAGTACCGGCCAGGGTGTAACGATAGATGTTGTCGACGAACAGCAGAACGTCGTTACCTTCGTCACGGAACTTCTCGGCCATGGTCAGGCCGGTCAGTGCTACGCGCAGACGGTTACCCGGCGGCTCGTTCATCTGACCGTAAACCAGTGCCACTTTGTCCAGAACGTTGGAATCCTTCATCTCGTGGTAGAAGTCGTTACCCTCACGAGTACGCTCACCCACACCGGCGAACACGGAATAACCGCTGTGCTCGATGGCGATGTTACGGATCAGTTCCATCATGTTTACGGTTTTGCCTACACCGGCACCACCGAACAGACCGACTTTACCGCCCTTGGCGAACGGGCAAACCAGGTCGATAACCTTGATGCCGGTTTCCAGCAGGTCGTTGCCGCCAGCTTGTTCAGCGAAGGTTGGCGCAGGACGGTGAATGCCCCAGCGCTCTTCGGTGTCGATCGGGCCAGCTTCGTCGATCGGGTTGCCCAGTACGTCCATGATCCGGCCCAGGGTCGCTTTACCGACCGGTACGGAGATGGCTGCGCCGGAGTCTTTGACTTCCAGACCGCGCTTCAAGCCTTCGGTGGAACCCATCGCAATGGTACGAACCACGCCGTCGCCCAGCTGTTGCTGAACTTCCAGAGTGGTCCCTGCCGCGCTTTGTACCAACAGCGCGTTATAGATGCTCGGTACGCTGTCGCGTGGAAATTCCACGTCGATAACGGCGCCGATGATTTGAACGATACGTCCGCTACTCATAGCTGGATCCTCTGAATATTTGAACCGTTAAACCGCGGCAGCGCCGCCGACGATTTCCGAGATCTCTTGGGTGATCGCAGCCTGACGCGCCTTGTTGTAGACCAGCTGCAAATCGCTGATCAAATCACCGGCGTTGTCGGTAGCGTTCTTCATCGCGATCATCCGCGCAGCTTGTTCAGCCGCGTTGTTCTCGACCACCGCCTGGTAGACCTGCGACTCGACGTAACGGACCATCAAGCCGTCAAGCAGCTCTTTGGCATCCGGTTCGTAGAGATAGTCCCAGTGGTGCTTGAGCGATTGATCCGGGGTCGCCTCCAGTGGAATCAACTGCTCCACAGTAGGCTGTTGCGTCATGGTGTTGATGAACTTGTTGGACACCACGGACAGGCGATCAATACGGCCGTCCAGGTAGGCATCCAGCATCACCTTGACGCTGCCAATCAGATCATTGATCGACGGCTCTTCACCCAGGTGGCTGATAGCTGCAACGACGTTACCGCCGAAGTTGCGGAAGAAAGCCGCACCCTTGCTACCAACAACACACAGATCGATCTCGACGCCGTTTTCGCGGTTTACCGCCATGTCCTTGACCAGGGCCTTGAACAGGTTGGTGTTCAAGCCACCACACAGACCACGGTCACTGCTCACTACGACATAACCGACGCGCTTGATTTCACGCTCGATCATGAAGGGGTGGCGATATTCCGGGTTAGCGTTGGCCAAATGACCAATAACCTGGCGGATGCGCTCCGCGTAAGGACGGCTAGCAGACATACGCATTTGTGCCTTGCGCATTTTGCTGACCGCCACTTTTTCCATGGCGCTGGTAATCTTTTGCGTGCTTTTGATGCTCGCAATCTTACTGCGAATCTCTTTTGCGCCTGCCATGTAACACCTATCAGGTTAGCAAGCGGGAGCCTTGCGGCTCCCGCTGCGGCTTACCAGGTTTGGGTGGCCTTGAACTTCTCGATACCGGCTTTCATGCCAGCGTCGATTTCGTCATTGAAGTCACCCTTCACGTTGATCTTCGCCATCAATTCGGCGTGATCGCGGTTGAAGAAAGCAATCAGCGCTTGTTCGAAGCTGCCGATCTTGGCGATTTCAACGTCAGTCAGGAACCCACGCTCAGCGGCATACAGCGACAGCGCCATGTCAGCGATCGACATTGGTGCGTATTGCTTCTGCTTCATCAGCTCGGTAACGCGCTGACCATGCTCAAGTTGCTTCCGGGTCGCTTCGTCCAGGTCAGAAGCGAACTGGGCGAATGCCGCCAGTTCACGGTACTGAGCCAGAGCGGTACGGATACCACCGGAGAGCTTCTTGATGATCTTGGTCTGAGCGGCACCACCCACACGGGATACCGAAACACCGGCGTTCACAGCAGGACGGATCCCGGAGTTGAACATGGCCGATTCCAGGAAGATCTGACCGTCGGTGATGGAAATCACGTTGGTCGGAACGAACGCGGAAACGTCGCCAGCCTGGGTTTCGATGATCGGCAGTGCGGTCAGGGAACCGGTTTTGCCGGTCACTGCGCCATTGGTGAACTTCTCTACGTACTCTTCCGAAACGCGGGATGCGCGCTCCAGCAGACGGGAGTGGAGATAGAACACGTCGCCTGGGTAAGCTTCACGGCCTGGTGGACGGCGCAGCAGCAGGGAAATCTGGCGGTAAGCCACTGCTTGCTTGGACAGATCGTCATAAACGATCAGCGCGTCTTCACCGCGGTCGCGGAAGAACTCACCCATGGTGCAACCGGAGTACGGTGCCAGGAACTGCAGTGCTGCAGATTCCGAAGCGCTCGCGGCAACGACGATGGTGTTAGCCAGTGCGCCGTTTTCTTCCAGCTTGCGAACCACGTTAGCGATGGTCGATTGTTTCTGACCGATAGCTACGTAGACGCAGAAAATACCGCTGTTTTTCTGGTTGATGATCGCGTCGATCGCCAGAGCGGTTTTACCGATCTGACGGTCACCGATGATCAGCTCACGCTGGCCACGGCCGACAGGAATCATGGCATCGACAGCCTTGTAGCCAGTCTGTACAGGCTGGTCTACCGACTTACGCCAGATCACGCCTGGAGCAACTTTCTCGACCGCATCGGTCTCGGTGTTGTTCAGCGGACCTTTGCCGTCAACTGGGTTACCCAGTGCGTCGACTACGCGACCCAGCAGTTCCTTACCAACCGGAACTTCGAGGATGCGGCCAGTGCACTTGGCGCTCATGCCTTCAGCCAGAGACTGGTAAGAGCCCAATACAACGGCACCTACAGAGTCTTGCTCCAGGTTGAGAGCCATACCGAAGACGCCGCCCGGAAACTCGATCATCTCGCCGTACATTACGTCGGCCAGACCGTGAATCCGCACGATACCGTCAGATACGCTGACGACAGTGCCTTCGTTACGGGCTTGGGAGGTCACATCGAGCTTGTCGATGCGGCCCTTGATAATTTCACTTATTTCGGAAGGATTGAGTTGCTGCATTGCTCTGCTGCCCCTTCAAACTCAAGATTTCAATGCTTCGGCAAGGTTCGCGAGTTTGCCGCGAATCGAGCCATCGATTACCAGGTCGCCGGCGCGGATGATGACACCACCAATAAGGGTGGCATCCTCCGCAGCGTGCAGTCGCACTTCCCGGCCGAGCCGTGCACTGAGAACCTTGGCGAGTTTGTCTTGCTGTTCTTGGTTCAATGCAAAAGCACTGGTTACGTCCACGTCTACCGATTTCTCTTGTTCAGCCTTGTACAGGTCAAACAGAGCGGCGATCTCCGGCAAAAGCGGGAGACGGTCGTTTTCGGCAACGACGTGAATGAAATTCTGTGCCTTGGCATCGAACTTGTCGCCACACACGTCAATAAACGTGGTGGCCTTGTTTGCGCTCGTCAGTCGCGGGGCCTTGAGCACGCGCTGCATGGTGTCGTCTTGCGACACTGCCGCAGCCAGGCCGAGCATGGCTGACCAAGAGGCCAGTTGCTGGTGGGCCTGGGCGTGCTCGAAGGCTGCCTTAGCGTAAGGTCGGGCCAACGTGGTCAATTCTGCCATGATCGCCCTCGCTTAAATTTCAGCAGCCAGTTTGTTTACCAGCTCCGCGTGCGCGTTTTGATCGATTGTGGCACCCAGGATCTTCTCGGCGCCGCCAACGGCCAGAGCACCCAATTGGGCACGCAGCGCGTCTTTGACACTGTTCAGTTCCTGCTCGATCTCGGCCTGAGCCTGAACCTTCACACGGTCAGCGTCGATACGGGCTTTTTCAACGGCCTCATCGACGATCTGGTTACCGCGTTTCTTGGCTTGCTCAATGATTTCAGCTGCCTGAGCTTTTGCTTCGCGCAGTTGATGACCCGCTTTCTCTTGGGCCAACTCCAGGTCGCGAGCTGCTCGGCTGGCAGCATCCAGTCCATCCGCGATCTTCTTCTGACGTTCGTGCAAAGCCGCGATGACCGGAGGCCACACGAACTTCATGCAAAACAGTACAAAAATGAAGAACGCAACGGACTGGCCAATCAGGGTTGCATTAATGTTCACGCCAACACCTCGCTCGTTCGTTGCACATCACACCAATTACTCGAAGGTTCGAGTAATTAGCCAGCGAGTTGACCAACGAATGGGTTCGCGAAGGTGAAGAACAGAGCGATACCAACACCGATCATGGTTACGGCGTCGAGCAGACCGGCAACGATGAACATTTTGACTTGCAGCATTGGAACCATCTCTGGCTGACGCGCTGCGCCTTCCAGGAACTTGCCACCCAACAGGCCGAAACCAATTGCGGTACCCAGTGCGCCCAGGCCGATCAACAGTGCAACAGCGATAGCGGTTAGACCAACTACAGTTTCCATCTTTCCTCCCGACTTTTACGTCGTATGGTTTAGGTTTTTTAGATTTTAAAGCGGTAAAACAAATCGTTTCATAGCCCTGTTCGGGCACCCACTCGTTTGACCGAGTGGGACATCAGACTAGTCTGAGACTGGTCTTAATGGTTCTCTTCGTGCGCCATCGACAGGTAAACGATGGACAGCATCATGAAGATAAACGCCTGCAGGGTGATGATCAGGATGTGGAACACAGCCCACGCCCACTGCAGAACTACGCCCAGGCCACTAAGCCAGAGCAGACCGCTGCCGAACATCACAGCAATCAGAATGAAGACCAGCTCGCCGGCGTACATGTTGCCGAACAGACGCAGCGCCAGGGAGATTGGCTTGGCAACCAGCGTCACGAACTCCAGCAGGAAGTTCACCGGAATCAGCAGGGCTTGAACGAAGATGTTCTTGCTGCCGAACGGGTGCAGGGTCAGTTCGCCGATGAAGCCGCCGATGCCCTTGACCTTGATGCTGTAGAAAATGATCAACGCGAATACCGACAGGGACATGCCCAGGGTCGCATTCGGGTCAGTGGTAGAAACAGCACGGAAGACCAGGTGCGGGTCGCCTGTAATGAAGGCAGCCAGCTTAGGAATCCAGTCAACCGGTACCAGGTCGACGGCGTTCATCAGGAACACCCAGACAAAAATCGTCAGAGCCAATGGCGCGATCAATGGATTACGGCCGTGAAAGGTATCTTTCACGCTGGTGTCGACGAACTCGATCAGAACCTCTACGAAGTTCTGCAGGCCGCCAGGCTGACCGGAAGTCGCCTTCTTTGCCGCCATGCGGAAAAGAAGAACGAAGATCAGACCCAACGCGACCGACCAGCCGAGGGTATCGACGTGGAAAGCCCAGAAGCCCATTTCTTTGGCTTCTGCTGCGGTGTGGGCAAAACCCCACCCGCCGGTTGGGTGCTGACCGAAGGTCAGGTTCTGTAAGTGGTGCTGGATATAGCCCGAAGCGGTTGTCTCTGCCATGGTTGCCTCAAACGCCCTAAGGTCTCGAAAGTCTTGTTCTCATCAGCAGGGGCGCGAACCAGCTGACCAGTTGGGTCAACACGAAGACGCCGAATACAGCTAGCGGCGCCAATGGCTTCACACCTGCAAACGTCAATGCAAAGAGCACTGCCGTCAAAATTAGTTTGCCCGCCTCGCCAGCATAAAAAGACCGGACGATGGCTTGAGCTGCTCGGGCGCCGGAAAACCGAAATGCCCTGTGAGCGAAATAAACATTGGGCAGCAAGGCTATCAGGCCTCCGCAAAGTCCTGAGTACCCGGCAACGACTCCATGCCAGTACCAGAGCGCCAAAGCGGCCAGTACCAAAACGACAAATTGAGCCAGTAAGACCGGAAAAACTGCCAGGCGATGGAACGGCAAGCGGTTTGGCGTGCGGCTTTCCATCGTTTTTGCTCCCCAATGATCGGCTGCCATAATTCAATAACTTGGCATAATTTGTGCCGACAAAATGCGCGCAGAGTATAGGGGCGGTTCTGCCCCTATTCAACTGTCAGGTAGTGATTTCCGACTCCACGCTACATGAGGAAATGTTTCAGCGGATGTGTGCAAGTACACCTTGAAGCTCATCCAGGGAGTTGTAACCGATCACCAACTGCCCCTTCCCCTTTTTCCCGTGGCGAATCTGCACCGCAGAGCCTAGGCGCTCAGCCAGACGCTGTTCGAGTCGTGCAATATCCGGGTCCTGCTTTACCGGTTCAGCAGGTTCGTGTTTACCACTCAACCACTGGCGAACCAGTGCTTCAGTCTGGCGTACAGTCAGCCCCCGTGCGACAACGTGTCGCGCCCCTTCAACCTGTTGATTTTCCGGTAAACCGAGCAAAGCACGGGCATGACCCATTTCCAGGTCGCCGTGAGACAGCATGGTTTTGATGACTTCCGGCAACGCGATCAAGCGTAGCAGGTTGGCCACGGTCACGCGGGATTTGCCCACCGCTTCGGCCACTTGTTGCTGCGTCAGCTGGAATTCCTGCTGCAAACGCTGCAAAGCCACCGCTTCTTCGATCGGATTGAGGTCTTCGCGCTGGATGTTCTCGATTAGCGCCATGGCGATTGCGGTTTCATCCGGCACATCGCGAACCATCGCCGGGATGGTTTCCTGGCCAGCCTGCTGGCTGGCGCGCCAGCGGCGTTCACCGGCGATGATTTCGAAGCGACCGCTGCCAATCGGACGAACCACGATCGGCTGCATCACACCCTGAGCCTTGATCGACTGCGCCAACTCTTCCAGCGCCTGAGGATCCATGTCCCGCCGCGGCTGGTACTTGCCGCGCTGGATCAGGTCCAGGGGCAGGTGCTGCAGCTCACGCTGATCAGCCTGCACCGCTTGTTCTTCCAGCGAGCTGACAGTCGGACCACTCAGCAGTGCATCCAGTCCACGTCCGAGACCTCGTTTCTTGACGGCCATGGGGATTCCTTAAGTTGCCTGAGCAGCGGCAGTGCGTGAGTTTTTGCGTTGACGACGAACCATCTCGCCCGCCAATGCCAGATAGGCAATGGCGCCCCGCGATGATTTGTCGTACGCCAGCGCCGGCATGCCATAGCTTGGTGCTTCAGCCAGGCGGATGTTGCGCGGAATCACCGTGTCGTAGAGCTGCTCGCCGAAGTGTTCCTTGAGCTGCGCCGAAACATCGTTCATCAGGCTCAGGCGCGGGTCATACATCGTCCGCAACAGGCCTTCGACTTTCAGGTTAGGGTTCAGCAACTCAGCGATGCGCTTGATGTTATCCACAAGGTCGCTCAAGCCTTCGAGCGCGAAGTACTCGCACTGCATGGGGATAATCACCCCGTCAGCCGCAACCAGTGCGTTAAGCGTGAGCATCGACAACGACGGCGGACAGTCGATCAAAATGTAATCGTAGTTTTCACGGATCGGCGCCAACGCACTGCGCAGGCGGCTTTCCTTCATCTGCATTTCCAGCAGAACCACTTCGGCCGCGGTCAGGTCGCGGTTGGCCGGCAGCAGTTGGTAACCACCGTGCTCGGAATAGTGCATGGCCTGGGCCAGATCGCATTCGCCGATCAGCAGGTCGTAGACCGAGTTCTCCAGGCCGTGTTTATCCACACCGCTACCCATGGTGGCGTTGCCTTGTGGATCGAGATCGATCAACAGCACCCGGCGCTTGGTAGCGACCAGGGAAGCTGCGAGGTTGATACAGGTGGTGGTCTTGCCCACACCACCCTTTTGGTTCGCTATCGCGAATACCTTAGCCATTCTTGCTTGTGTTCCCAATCATGCCGTGCGGCGCAGTATCAGCAGATGGCGTTGGCCTTGGCAACCGGGTACGGCCAGGGCGTGTTCGCTATCGAGGTGGAAGTCTGCCGGCAATGCTACCAGCTCATCGGCGGGATGAACGCCCTTCATTGCCAGCCAACGCGTATCGTTGTCGCCGAGGTGGCGAGTCCAGTTGCTGAAGTTCTCCATGCTGCTGAACGCCCGGGAGATGATCCCGTTGAATGGCTGATCAGGCTGAAAAGCTTCGACGCGACTGTGGATAACTTGCAGGTTATCCAGTTTGAGTTCGAGTTTGACCTGGGTCAGGAAGCGGGTTTTCTTGCCGTTGCTGTCCAGGCAGGTCACTTGGGACTCTGGAAACAGGATGGCCAACGGAATACCCGGCATGCCACCACCGCTGCCGACGTCCAGCCATCGACCGTTTTCGACGAACGACATCACGCTCAAACTATCGAGCAAGTGACGGGAAACCATTTCATCCGGATCGCGTACGGCAGTCAGGTTGTAAGCCTTGTTCCATTTTATCAACAGGGCCAGATAACCCAGCAGCTGCGCGTGTTGGGTTTCTGTCAGCGTGACACCGAGCTGGCGAGCACCTGTGGATAACTCTTCTGCGTGTTGCGAGGTGACCAACGAACTCAAGCGCTTTGCTCCAACTGACGGCCCGCGCCGCGTTTTTTCAAATGAATCATCAACAGCGAAATCGCTGCCGGCGTCACACCCGGGATACGCGACGCCTGGCCCAAAGTTTCTGGACGGGTCGCACCGAGCTTGCTCTGGATCTCTTTGGAGAGACCGGAGATATTCGTGTAATCGATATCCACAGGCAGTTTTGTGTCTTCGCTGGCCCGCAGACGAGCGATTTCATCCTGCTGACGATCGATGTAACCGGCGTATTTGGTCTTGATTTCGACCTGCTCGGCGACTTGTGGATCTTCTGCACCACCACCGGTCACGGCGATCAGACCAGCGTAGTCGATTTCCGGACGGCTCAGCAGGTTGAGCAAGTTGTATTCGTGGGTCAGCGGCGTGCCGAACTTCTCGGAAATCGCATCGCCTTGCTCGGTGCCCGGGCGAACCCAGGTACTTTTCAGGCGTTGCTCTTCCAGCGTGATGCTTTCACGTTTGGTGCAGAACGCAGCCCAACGCGCGTCATCCACCAGACCCAGTTCGCGACCTTTTTCGGTCAAGCGCAGGTCGGCGTTGTCTTCGCGCAGGATCAGGCGGTATTCGGCGCGGGACGTAAACATCCGATACGGTTCCTGGGTACCCAGGGTAATCAGGTCGTCGACCAACACTCCGATGTACGCCTCGTCGCGACGCGGACACCAGGCATCTTTGCCCTGAGCACGTAGTGCGGCGTTGGCCCCGGCCAGCAAACCCTGGGCGCCGGCTTCTTCGTACCCGGTGGTGCCGTTGATTTGCCCGGCGAAGAACAGACCGCCGATGACTTTGGTTTCCAGGTTGTACTTCAGGTCACGCGGGTCGAAGTAGTCGTATTCGATGGCGTAGCCCGGGCGAACGATGTGCGCGTTTTCCATACCGCGGATCGATTGCACGATCTGCAGTTGCACGTCGAATGGCAGGGATGTGGATATCCCGTTCGGGTACAGCTCGTTGGTCGTCAGGCCTTCCGGTTCGATGAAAACCTGATGGCTTTCCTTGTCGGCAAAGCGATGGATCTTGTCTTCGATCGACGGGCAGTAACGCGGGCCGATACCTTCGATCAACCCGGCATCGGAATACATCGGCGACCGATCCAGGTTGGCGGCAATGATTTCGTGGGTGCGGGCGTTGGTGTGGGTAATCCAGCAGCTGACCTGTTTCGGATGCTGTTCTTTGGAACCCATGAACGACATCACCGGGATCGGTGTATCGCCGGCTTGCTCGGTCATCACCGAGAAATCCACAGAACGACCGTCGATACGCGGCGGTGTACCGGTTTTCAGGCGACCAACGCGCAGCGGCAATTCACGCAAGCGATGCGCCAGGGCGATCGACGGCGGATCACCGGCACGGCCGCCGGAAAAATTCTGCAAGCCGATGTGGATAAGTCCACCGAGGAAGGTGCCAGTGGTCAGCACCACGGAGTCCGCGAAGAAACGCAGGCCCATTTGGGTGACAACACCGCGCACTTGTTCCTGCTCGACGATCAGGTCGTCGGCGGCCTGTTGAAATATCCACAGGTTCGGCTGGTTTTCAAGGATTTCGCGGACAGCGGCCTTGTACAGAACCCGATCAGCCTGAGCGCGGGTTGCACGCACGGCCGGGCCTTTGCGGCTGTTCAATACGCGAAATTGAATACCACCTTTATCGGTAGCCATGGCCATCGCGCCGCCGAGGGCATCGATTTCCTTGACCAGATGGCTTTTGCCGATCCCACCGATAGCGGGGTTGCAACTCATGGCACCGAGGGTTTCCACGTTATGCGTCAGCAACAGGGTTTTTGCACCCATGCGTGCTGAGGCCAGTGCTGCCTCGGTACCGGCATGACCGCCGCCGATGACGATCACTTCAAAACGGGAAGGGAAATCCACCACGCACCTCGTGCCTGCTTCAGTTAGGTAATCAGGAATAGTTTGAGCTCAGGTTTTTGGACCTGGGCGGCAAGTATAGGGACTTCGCCCTTCCTAAAGAACCCTTTGCACAAAATTTAACCAGCTGTGGAGAAGTCGCGGTTATAGAAATTAAAAAGAAAGAAATTTATTAAATCTTTGTTTTTATGTTTATTTCTACTGAAGCACATTTCTGTGGATAGATCTCTACAGGCCTTTATATTCAATGTGTACAGAGATTCAAAACCCTGTGGTCATGTGCCAAGGAGGCCCTTGGATAACCGGTTTAAGCCTGTGGATTAAAGGGATGCTTATCCACAGGGGCGGTTATCTTCAGTTTTGAGGCCCTGTTATCAACTGCCCTTAGAGGCAGTTATTCACAGGGCTTAATCCACAGAAAACTGCTGAATAAGCAAATACAGGGCACGGGAAATCCGCTCAAGCAGAAAGAATCTGCTCAGCACTGGAAGAGAATTCAAGAAAAGGAGGGAACAGACAGGCACGAATGGCCTGTCTGTGGACAACGGAGAGTGTTATTTACCGATACAGAAGCTAGAAAAGATCCGTCCCAGCAAGTCGTCGGAGCTGAATGCACCGGTGATTTCACCCAAAGCGTGTTGGGCTTGTCGCAAATCCTCGGCCAACAGTTCACCGGCCCCCGCCAGGGTCAGCTGTGCACGGCCGTGCTCAAGGGAAGCACTGGCGTGACGCAACGCTTCAAGGTGACGCCTGCGAGCACTGA
This sequence comes from Pseudomonas sp. F01002, assembly GCF_004402115.1. Taxonomy (NCBI): domain Bacteria; kingdom Pseudomonadati; phylum Pseudomonadota; class Gammaproteobacteria; order Pseudomonadales; family Pseudomonadaceae; genus Pseudomonas; species Pseudomonas sp. F01002. The sequence continues at coordinate 646,166 of NZ_SOPU01000018.1, forward strand.
AGCTGCTTTCCGAGGTCTGTTCGTAGCCCATGCAGGCCTTGAGGTGGTCGCGCAGCAATTCCAGCCCTTCACCTGCAGATTTGGCGCTCAGGCTGATGGTAACGTGGCCATCCTCGCTGACTTCCAGGGCAATGGCTTCGCCAGTGAGGTCAGCCTTGTTTCGGATCAGCGTGACTTTCGCCGGATCGGGACGGATCTCCAGAAATTCAGGCCATAACGCGAACGGATCAAGTGCCTCAGGAGCCGTAGCATCGACCACCAACAGCACGCGATCAGCCTCGCCGATTGCTTTCAGCGCCCGTTCGACACCGATTTTTTCTACCTGGTCGTCGGTATCTCGCAGACCTGCGGTGTCAACCACGTGCAGCGGCATACCATCGATGTGGATATGTTCACGAAGAATGTCCCGGGTGGTGCCGGCGATCTCGGTGACGATCGCGGCTTCACGACCGGCCAGTGCATTCAACAGGCTGGATTTACCGGCATTGGGCCGGCCCGCGATCACCACGGTCATCCCGTCACGCAGCAAGGCACCTTGCCCGGCTTCGCGTAGTACGGTGGATAACTCGCCACGCACTTTGTCGAGCATGCTCAGTACGTGACCATCGGCGAGGAAGTCGATTTCTTCTTCAGGGAAGTCGATCGCCGCTTCGACATAGATGCGCAGGCCAATCAATTGCTCGGTGAGGTTATGCACACGCTCGGAGAATGCGCCCTGCAAGGAACGCAGCGCATTTCGTGCAGCCTGTGCAGAACTCGCCTCGATCAAGTCAGCGATGGCCTCGGCCTGAGCCAGGTCGAGTTTGTCATTGAGGAACGCGCGCTCGCTGAATTCACCCGGCCGGGCCAACCGACAGCCCAATTCCAGGCAACGCTTGAGCAACATATCTAGAACTATCGGACCGCCATGGCCCTGGAGTTCCAGCACATCTTCACCGGTGAACGAGTTCGGGCCCGGAAAATACAGGGCGATACCTTGATCCAGCACCTCATCGTTTTCACTGAGGAACGGGCCGTAGTGGGCAAACCTTGGCTTGAGTTCACGACCGCTGAAGGCCTTGGCCGCAACACTCGCCAGCGGCCCGGAAATACGGACGATGCCCACACCCCCGCGACCTTGAGCGGTGGCGACGGCGGCGATGGTTTCACGAGGAACGCTCATAAACCGTTATCCAGACAAAAGTGACAGATAGCAAAACGCCCCACTAGGGGGCGTTTTGAGTGGTTATCCACAGTGTAAATCAGGCAGCTGCTTTGGTAGCCGCTTCGATCTTACGAGTGATGTACCACTGTTGGGCGATCGACAGGCAGTTGTTCACTACCCAGTACAGCACCAGACCAGCCGGGAACCACAGGAAGAAGAAGGTGAAGATGATGGGCATCAGCTTCATCACCTTGGCCTGCATCGGATCCGGAGGAGTCGGGTTCAGCTGCTGCTGGATGAACATGGTTGCACCCATGATGATCGGCAGAATGAAGAACGGATCCTTGATCGACAGGTCAGTAATCCACAGCATGAACGGCGCTTGGCGCATTTCAACGCTTTCCAGCAGAACCCAGTACAACGAAAGGAAAACCGGCATCTGCACGAGGATTGGCAAGCAACCACCCAGCGGATTGATCTTCTCTTTCTTGTACAGCTCCATCATGGATTGCGACATCTTCTGCCGGTCGTCGCCATGTTGCTCTTTCAGCGCCGCCAGTTTCGGTGCCACTGCACGCATGCGCGCCATGGATTTGTAGCTGGCAGCCGACAGAGGAAAGAAGATCCCTTTGATCAGCATGGTCAGGAAGATGATCGACCAGCCCCAGTTACCGACCAGCGCGTGGATGTGTTGCAGCAGCCAGAAAATTGGCTGGGCAATGAACCACAGGATGCCGTAGTCGACGGTCAGTTCCAGACCTGGGGACAACTCTTTCAGCACGGCCTGACTTTTCGGACCTGCGTACAGAACAGCGCTGGTCTCGGCTTTTGCACCTGGTGCGACAGTCATTGCCGGTGCGGTGTAGCCGATGATGTAGTTGCCTTTGCTGTCTTTACGGGTCTGGACGAGGTTGTTCTCGCCTTTCGCCGGAATCCACGCGGTCACGAAGTAGTGCTGCAACCATGCAACCCAACCACCGTTAACGGTTTCTTTGAGCTGAGCCTTGTCCATGTCCTTCATGGACACTTTCTTGTACGGCTCGTTACTTGTCCACAGGGCGGCGCCCAGGTAAGTCGCGGTGCCGGTGGCGGTGCTGGAAGAAGGATCGGAGCTGGCGTCACGCTTCAATTGCGCGAACATTGCACCGGACCAGGGCTGGGCACTCTGGTTATCGATCAGGTAGGAAACGGTTACGTCGTACAGGCCACGTTTCAGGGTGAAACGCTTGATGTAGTTGACGCCGTCCTTGCTGAACTTCAGGTCTGCGACCAATTGGTCCTGACCGTCAGCCAGTTGGTAAATCTTCTTCTCCGAGGAGTAAACCGGACGGCCGGCAGGACTTGCGTCCGGACCGTTGGTGCCGATCAGACCGCTCTGGGCCAGATAAGTCCGCTCGTTGCCGTTATCGAACAACTGGAATGGAATTTCCGGATGGTCCTGGCGACGTGGATACAGCGGCAGCGTCAACTGCGCAACATCACCACCTTGTGGATCGATTGCCAGGTTGAGCACATCCGTTTTGATCTGGATGAGGTCTTTGCTTGCAGCTACTGGAGTTTCAGCAGGTGCAGTTGCACTGGTATCGCTTGCGGCGCGTGGAATGTCGTCACTGACAGAAGCATTATTGCCAGTCGCCGTATCCGGTAGGCCCGGTGCGGTAGTACTGGAAGCAACATTCTGAGTCGGCAGGGCAGCCTGGCCATAGTCCTGGTTCCATTTAAGAACCATAACGTAGGACACGATTGCCAGGGCGACGATCAGGATCGTGCGTTTGATATCCATGATTACTCGGCCATCGAAGAAGAACGGGAGGTAGGGATAGATGGAACCGGGTCATAACCACCGGGATTCCACGGATGACAGCGACCTAAACGACGAAAGGCCAGCCAGCCACCGCGCAGAAGGCCATGATTTTCTATGGCTTCATACGCGTAGCAGGAACAACTGGGGTAGAAACGACAGTGACTGGCCATCAGAGGACTAATGGCATAGCGATAAAACTGGATCGGAACGAGTGCCAGTTTACGCATCGGGACTGTCTACCCCTACAGTTTCGGTTTTGACTGCTGGTACCGGCGTGCTGCGTGCCAGACGCTTCCAGAGTTTGCCGAAATGCTGAATCAATTCGGGGTTTTCTACGTCACCCAAACCTTTGCGCGCGACGATAACTATGTCCCAGCCGGCCAGTGAGTCCTGGTTCAGACGGAACGATTCGCGCATCAGACGTTTGAGGCGATTGCGCTCGACGGAAAGCTTTACGCTCTTTTTCCCGATAACCAGCCCGAGACGGGGGTGATCAAGATCGTTGTTGCGCGCAAGGAGCAGGAGATTTTTCCCCGGAACCTTGCCGGTAGGGGAGTCAAAGACTGCCTTGAAATGCCGGGGAGTAAGCAGACGCTTTTCCCGACTGAAGTCCTGACTCACCTCCAGTGCCGGATTATCAAACTGCCAGACGCGCACGACCTTTGGCGCGACGACGCGACAGGACGGCACGACCGTTTTTGGTAGCCATGCGAGCACGGAAACCGTGGGTACGAGCGCGTTTGATAGTGCTTGGTTGGAAAGTACGTTTCATTGTCGTGTTACCTGGTTCGTCCACAACGGGCCGGAATGGCCCCCGTTTTAAGAGACCGGGGATTCTAGAGAAAGCAAGCCTCTAGGTCAATTTCCAACCAGCGATTCCTTATAAATAGATCTCCAGACGTTTTTCCTGCCGAGCTCCTTGGCTAGATATAGAAATTAAGAAGGAAAGTATTTAAAGCTTTTCTGTAAAGCTTATAAAAGCTAGGGACACGATCATCTGTGGATAACTGCCATCAGCCCTTTAAAGTCGTGATGTACAGAGAATGACAACTACGGTGGAAAACGGTGGTAACCCTGTGCTGCGCTGTCGGATAAGCTGTGTGTGAAAGAGGTACTTATCCACAGCGTGGTTATCCACCGGGTTTCGCCCCCACTTGTACAACGACCTTAGGCCCGGTTATCCACAGAGCTTATGCACAGACCGCTGGTCGTCTTTTTTTCGTATAAATCACTGATTCTTCATGGGAGTTGCACAACCTTCGTGTGGATAAGTCGGGGCTTGGTCGGCTACAATGGCGGCTTGTTTTTGCCTCACCGGCTTTCAACTTAGGGGATATCCGTGTCAGTGGAACTTTGGCAGCAGTGCGTGGAGCTTTTGCGCGATGAGCTGCCTGCCCAACAATTCAACACTTGGATCCGTCCACTACAGGTCGAAGCCGAAGGCGACGAGTTGCGTGTCTACGCACCGAATCGTTTTGTTCTCGACTGGGTCAACGAAAAGTACCTGGGCCGCGTCCTTGAACTGCTGGATGAGCATGGCAATGGCATGGCGCCGGCGCTGTCCTTATTAATAGGCAGCAAACGCAGTTCGGCACCGCGTGCCGCCCCGAATGCTCCGTTGGCCGCCGCTGCTTCACAGGCTCAGGCCGCTCAAGCACCTGTCAGCGCCCCGGCGCCAGCCCAGTTAGCCGCTCCGACCAAGCGTGCGACGCAAAAAGTTGCCGAGGTTAATGAAGAGCCATCGCGCGACAGCTTCGACCCGATGGCCGGGGCCAGTTCGCAACAAGCTCCGATTCGCGCCGAACAGCGTACGGTGCAGGTCGAAGGCGCGCTCAAGCACACCAGCTACCTGAACCGCACCTTCACCTTCGAAAACTTCGTCGAGGGCAAGTCCAACCAATTGGCTCGGGCTGCGGCCTGGCAAGTGGCGGACAATCCCAAGCACGGTTACAACCCGCTCTTCCTTTATGGTGGCGTCGGTTTGGGTAAAACCCACTTGATGCACGCTGTGGGTAACCACCTGTTAAAGAAGAATCCGAATGCCAAGGTTGTGTACCTGCATTCCGAGCGGTTCGTGGCCGACATGGTCAAGGCCCTGCAGCTGAACGCCATCAACGAGTTCAAGCGCTTCTACCGTTCGGTGGATGCATTGCTGATCGATGACATTCAGTTCTTCGCTCGCAAAGAACGTTCCCAGGAAGAGTTTTTCCACACCTTCAACGCCCTGCTTGAAGGTGGCCAGCAGGTCATTCTCACCAGTGACCGCTACCCGAAAGAAATTGAAGGCCTTGAAGAGCGCCTAAAATCCCGCTTCGGCTGGGGCCTGACGGTAGCCGTCGAGCCGCCGGAACTGGAAACCCGTGTGGCGATCCTAATGAAAAAGGCCGATCAGGCCAAAGTCGATCTGCCCCATGACGCCGCGTTCTTCATTGCCCAGCGTATTCGTTCCAACGTCCGTGAGCTGGAAGGCGCGCTCAAACGCGTGATCGCCCACTCGCACTTCATGGGCCGCGATATCACCATCGAGTTGATTCGCGAATCCCTGAAAGATCTGTTGGCACTGCAAGACAAACTGGTCTCTGTGGATAACATTCAGCGCACGGTCGCCGAGTACTACAAGATCAAGATCTCCGACTTGTTGTCCAAACGTCGTTCGCGTTCGGTAGCTCGTCCGCGTCAGGTCGCCATGGCGTTGTCCAAAGAACTGACCAACCACAGCTTGCCGGAAATCGGCGACGTGTTTGGCGGCCGGGACCACACGACTGTTTTGCACGCCTGCCGCAAGATCAACGAACTTAAGGAATCCGACGCGGACATCCGCGAGGACTACAAGAACCTGCTGCGTACACTGACCACTTGATGAACACCAGCGCAGCTTATTAAGGCAAGGGACTAGACCATGCATTTCACCATTCAACGCGAAGCCCTGTTGAAACCCCTGCAACTGGTCGCAGGCGTCGTCGAGCGCCGACAGACCTTGCCGGTGCTCTCCAACGTGCTGCTGGTTGTCGAAGGCCAGCAATTGTCGCTGACCGGTACCGACCTGGAAGTCGAGTTGGTCGGTCGTGTACAACTCGAAGAGCCTGCCGATCCAGGTTCCATCACTGTGCCTGCGCGCAAGCTGATGGATATCTGCAAAAGCTTGCCGAACGATGCGCTGATCGACATCAAGGTCGACGAGCAGAAGCTCGTGGTGAAGGCCGGCCGTAGCCGCTTCACCCTGTCGACCCTGCCGGCCAATGACTTCCCGACTGTGGAAGAAGGCCCCGGCTCGCTGACGTGCAGCCTTGAGCAAAGCAAACTGCGTCGTCTGATCGAGCGCACCAGCTTCGCGATGGCCCAGCAGGACGTGCGTTACTACCTCAACGGCATGCTGCTGGAAGTCTCGGCTGGCATCATCCGCGCCGTGGCCACCGACGGTCACCGTCTGGCCATGTGCTCGATGCAGGCTGATATCGGTCAGCCGGATCGCCATCAGGTCATCGTGCCACGTAAAGGTATCCTTGAGCTGGCGCGCCTGCTGACTGAGCCGGACGGCATCGTCAGTATCGTACTGGGTCAGCACCACATTCGTGCGACCACTGGCGAGTTCACCTTCACGTCGAAACTGGTCGACGGCAAATTCCCGGACTACGAGCGTGTTCTGCCTAAGGGCGGCGACAAGCTGGTACTCGGCGATCGTCAGGCCCTGCGTGAAGCGTTCAGCCGTACCGCGATTCTGTCCAACGAGAAGTACCGCGGCATCCGTCTGCAACTGGCCAATGGTCAACTGAAGATCCAGGCGAACAACCCGGAACAGGAAGAAGCGGAAGAAGAAGTGGGCGTCGAGTACAACGGCGGAAATCTGGAAATCGGCTTCAACGTGAGCTACCTGCTCGACGTGTTGGGCGTCATGACCACTGAGCAGGTTCGTCTGATCCTGTCCGACTCCAACAGCAGTGCGCTGGTGCAAGAGTCCGACAACGACGACTCGGCCTACGTTGTCATGCCGATGCGTCTGTAATCATGCTCAGCAGAAGCTAGATGTCCTTAAGTCGTGTCTCTGTCACCGCGGTGCGCAATCTGCACCCGGTGACCTTCTCCCCCTCCCCCCGAATCAACATTCTTTACGGCGCCAACGGCAGCGGCAAAACCAGTGTTCTGGAAGCCATTCATCTGCTGGGGCTTGCCCGTTCGTTTCGTAGCACCCGCCTGTTACCGGTCATCCAGTACGAGCAGCTCGCCTGTACGGTGTTTGGTCAGGTGGAGATGGCCGAGGGTGGGCACAGCGCCTTGGGGATCTCCCGAGACCGTCAAGGGGAGTTCCAGATTCGCATCGACGGGCAGAATGCTCGCAGCGCGGCGCAACTGGCGGAAATCCTGCCGCTGCAGTTGATCAACCCTGACAGTTTTCGATTGCTGGAAGGCGCACCGAAGATTCGTCGGCAGTTTCTCGACTGGGGCGTGTTCCACGTGGAACCACGATTCATGTCCACCTGGCAGCGCTTGCAGAAGGCCCTGCGCCAGAGAAACTCTTGGCTGCGGCATGGTACACTTGACGCCGTTTCGCAAGCGGTTTGGGACAGGGAACTGTGCCAGGCCAGCGCTGAAATTGATGAATACCGCCGCGCTTATATCAAAGCCTTGAAACCAGTCTTTGAACAGACCTTGAGCGAACTGGTTGAGCTCGAGGGCTTAACGCTCAGCTATTACCGAGGTTGGGACAAAGACCGCGAGTTGAGTGCAGTGCTCGCCGGGTCCCTTCAGCGGGACCAGCAAATGGGTCATACCCAAGCCGGACCACAGCGTGCTGATTTGCGTCTTAGATTGGGCGCACATAACGCCGCGGACATCTTGTCTCGCGGTCAGCAGAAGCTGGTGATCTGTGCATTGCGGATTGCCCAAGGGCACTTGGTCAGCCAGGCCCGACGAGGCCAGTGTATTTATCTGGTGGATGACCTGCCGTCCGAACTGGACGAGCACCACCGCCGCGCGCTTTGCCGCTTGCTGGAAGACTTACGCTGCCAGGTGTTTATCACCTGTGTAGATCACGAATTATTGAGGGAAGGCTGGCAGACGGATACGCCAGTCGCTCTGTTCCACGTGGAACAGGGCCGTATCACCCAGACCCACGACCATCGGGAGTGAAGGCATTGAGCGAAGAAAATACGAATACCTACGACTCAACGAGCATTAAAGTGCTGAAAGGCCTGGATGCCGTACGCAAACGTCCCGGTATGTACATTGGTGACACCGACGATGGTAGCGGTCTGCACCACATGGTCTTCGAGGTAGTCGACAACTCCATCGATGAAGCGCTCGCTGGCCACTGCGACGACATTAGCATTATCATCCACCCGGACGAATCCATCACCGTTCGCGACAACGGTCGTGGTATCCCGGTAGACGTGCACAAAGAAGAAGGCGTCTCGGCAGCCGAGGTCATCATGACCGTGCTGCACGCTGGTGGTAAATTCGACGACAACTCCTACAAAGTATCCGGCGGCCTGCACGGTGTAGGTGTGTCGGTGGTGAACGCCCTGTCCGAAGAGCTGGTCTTGACCGTTCGCCGCAGCGGCAAAATCTGGGAACAGACCTACATTCACGGTGTTCCAAAAGAACCGATGAAAATCGTCGGTGAGAGTGAAAGCACCGGCACCCAGATTCACTTCAAGCCGTCCGACCTGACGTTCAAGAACATCCACTTCAGCTGGGACATCCTGGCCAAGCGGATTCGTGAACTGTCCTTCCTCAACTCCGGTGTCGGCATCGTCCTCAAGGATGAGCGCAGCGGCAAGGAAGAGCTGTTCAAGTACGAGGGTGGCCTGCGTGCGTTCGTTGAATACCTGAACACCAACAAGACCCCGGTCAACCAGGTGTTCCACTTCAACATCCAGCGCGAAGACGGCATCGGCGTGGAAATCGCCTTGCAGTGGAACGATAGCTTCAACGAGAACCTGTTGTGCTTCACCAACAACATTCCACAGCGCGATGGCGGTACTCACCTGGTGGGTTTCCGTTCCGCTCTGACGCGTAACCTGAACACCTACATCGAAGCCGAAGGTCTGGCGAAGAAGCACAAAGTCGCGACCACCGGTGACGATGCCCGTGAAGGCCTGACCGCGATCATTTCGGTTAAAGTGCCGGATCCGAAGTTCAGCTCTCAGACCAAAGACAAGCTGGTTTCTTCCGAAGTGAAGACCGCAGTCGAACAGGAAATGGGCAAGTACTTCTCCGACTTCCTGCTGGAAAACCCGAACGAAGCCAAACTGGTCGTCGGCAAGATGATCGATGCGGCTCGCGCTCGTGAAGCGGCGCGTAAAGCCCGTGAGATGACCCGCCGTAAAGGCGCGCTGGATATCGCCGGCCTGCCGGGCAAACTGGCTGACTGCCAGGAAAAAGACCCTGCTCTTTCCGAACTGTACCTCGTGGAAGGTGACTCTGCTGGCGGCTCCGCCAAGCAGGGACGTAACCGCCGGACCCAAGCCATCCTGCCTCTCAAGGGCAAGATCCTGAACGTCGAGAAGGCGCGCTTCGACAAGATGATCTCTTCGCAAGAAGTGGGCACCTTGATCACCGCGCTGGGCTGTGGCATTGGCCGCGATGAGTACAACATCGCGAAGCTGCGTTACCACAACATCATCATCATGACCGATGCTGACGTCGACGGTTCGCACATCCGTACCCTGCTGCTGACCTTCTTCTTCCGTCAGTTGCCGGAGCTGATCGAGCGCGGCTACATCTACATCGCCCAGCCACCGCTGTACAAGGTCAAGAAAGGCAAGCAAGAGCAATACATCAAAGACGACGACGCCATGGAAGAGTACATGACGCAGTCGGCCCTGGAAGATGCGAGCCTGCACCTGAACGAGGAAGCCCCGGGTATTTCCGGACCAGCCCTCGAGCGTCTGGTGAATGACTTCCGTCTGGTGATGAAGACCCTCAAGCGTCTGTCGCGCCTGTACCCACAGGAGCTGACCGAGCACTTCATCTACCTGCCTGCCGTTAGCCTGGAGCAATTGTCCGATCACGCTGCGATGCAGGATTGGATGGCCCAGTACGAAGTTCGCCTGCGCACCGTCGAGAAGTCCGGCCTGGTCTACAAAGCCAGCCTGCGTGAAGACCGTGAACGTAACGTCTGGCTGCCAGAGGTCGAACTGATCTCCCACGGCTTGTCGAACTACGTCACCTTCAACCGCGACTTCTTCGGCAGTAACGACTACAAGACCGTTGTATCGCTGGGCGCTCAATTGAGCACCTTGCTGGACGACGGCGCGTATATCCAGCGTGGCGAGCGCAAGAAGCCGGTCACCGAGTTCAAGGAAGCCCTTGAATGGCTGATGGCCGAAAGCACCAAGCGTCACACCATCCAGCGATACAAAGGTCTGGGTGAGATGAACCCGGATCAGCTGTGGGAAACCACCATGGACCCAGCACAGCGCCGGATGCTCAAAGTGACCATCGAAGACGCCATTGGCGCGGACCAGATCTTCAACACCCTAATGGGTGATGCGGTCGAGCCTCGTCGTGACTTCATCGAAAGCAACGCCCTGGCGGTTTCCAACCTGGACTTCTGATCCAGCAAACCTGCCAAACGAAAAAGGCCAACGCTCAGCGTTGGCTTTTTTATTTCTGCGATTCCGTGAAAGCAGGCCCCACGTGCCGTTTGTTCGAAGCCTGAAATCCAGCAAATCGCAGGCATAAAAAAACCGGCTATATCAGCCGGTTTTTTTGCGCCCGAAAAAAACTTATGCACCATTTCCGGCGTTTTATGTGTTTAGGAAATATGTATATAAATCATAAGCTTAAAAACAAAAAACGCTACTTTTCGACAAAACGGTACACAGGTTATCCACAGAATCTCAGACAGCAACCTGATCGTTGGCGGAGGGGGCCGCAGGGGCTGCTGGCAGCGAGCCCATTTCCCGTTGCATCTGCTCATTCCAGCTCTGCACCCGGTCATTCAGATCGGCAATGGCGCGCGGCCCACTGCCCACGGCGTACATCGGCTCACCGATGATCACGGTGATGACGCCCTGCTTCTTCGCCCAACCGGTTTTCGGCCAGAACTTGCCAGCATTGTGCGCAATCGGCAGCACTGGAAGTGCGGCGTTGACGGCTAAAGCGGTACCACCGCGAGAGAATTTTCCGATGGTGCCGTAAGGAACGCGCGTTCCCTCTGGGAAGATCAGCACCCAGACGCCATCCTTCAGCAGTTCATCGCCCTTCTTCGCCACATGCTTGAGCGCGGCTTTCGGATTGTCGCGGTCGATGGCGATTGGTCGCAGCATGGCCATGGCCCAGCCGAAGAACGGCACAAACAGTAATGAGCGCTTGAGCACTTGGCTCAATGGCTCAAAGTAGGCGGATAGAAAGAATGTCTCCCACGTGCTCTGGTGGTTCGACTGAATCACGCAGGGCTGGTCAGGCACGTTCTCGGCGCCCTTCACTTCGTAGCTGATGCCCAGGAAAACCTTGCTCAGCCACAAGGCGCAGCGGCACCAGTACACATTGATGAAGCGATAGCGCGCCTTGAACGGCAGAAAAGGCGCGATAAAAAAGCTCAGGCTGCACCAGAGCAAGGAGCTGGTGCCCAGCAGCAGGTAAAAGAGGAAGGTTCTGATGGCCTGCAGTATCGACATGGCGACATTTACCGTTGCGGGCACTGCCCGCCTATTCAAGCGCACTCCCGATCAGTCCTTGGCCAGGATGTCAGAAGAGCCTTAGTTGTGGATAAGTTCTGCGGCAATCGCCGCCAGATCGTCAAAAATCAAGGTGCCTACCGGTAGGGTCTTGCCCAAAGTCTTTTCGCCTTTCCCGGTCTTTACCAAAACTGGCTGAGAATCGACGGCTTTGGCGGCCTCCAGGTCACCAAGGGTATCGCCGACGAACCAAAGATTGGTCAGCGATACGTTGTAATGCGCGGCAATGGTTTTCAACATCCCGGGTTTTGGTTTGCGGCAATCGCAGCCATCGTCCGGCCCGTGCGGGCAATAGACGATCAGCCCGACTTCACCGCCCTGCTCCGCCACCCGCTCGCGCAAGCGCTCGTGCATGGCGTCCAGGGTGGCGATGTCGTAATAGCCGCGAGCGATGCCCGACTGGTTGGTAGCCACCGCTACCGTCCAGCCAGCCTTGCTCAACTGCGCGATGGCTTCGATCGAACCCGGGAGCGGAATCCACTCCTCCACCGACTTGATGTAAGCGTCGGAGTCGTAATTGATCACCCCGTCCCGATCGAGAATCAGCAGTTTCAACAGCAGCCCCTCAACCCAGCAGCGAAATGTCGGCGACGCCGAGGAACAGCCCACGCAGGCGCGACAGCAACGCATAACGGTTGGCTCGGACCTTGGCATCTTCAGCGTTGACCATTACGGCTTCGAAGAACGCATCCACTGGCTCGCGCAAGGCAGCCAGACGTGCCAGCGATTCGCTGTACTGACGCGCCGCAGCCATCGGCTGGACAGCCTGGTCAGCCTGCTGGATCGCCGAGTACAAGGAGAACTCGTTGGCGTTGTCGAAGTACTTGGCTTCCACGACCGAAGGAACAGAGCCTTCGACCTTGCTCAGCAAGTTCGAAACGCGCTTGTTCACCGCGGCCAGGGCAGCGGCTTCCGGCAATTTGCGGAAGGCTTCTACCGCTTGTACGCGTTGATCGAAGTCCAGCGCCGAACCCGGCTTCAGGGCACGCACCGACAGGTACGTCCCGACATCCACGCCTTCGTCTTCGTAACGGGCACGCAGACGGTCGAAGATGAACTCCAGCACCGAGTCGTTGAGGCCGGCAACCTTGACCTTGGTACCGAACGCATTCACGGCGAAAGCCACGGCGTCGTTCAGGTCGAGGTCGAGCTTCTTGTCGATCAGGATGCGCAACACGCCCAGTGCAGCACGACGCAGGGCATACGGGTCTTTGCTGCCGGTTGGCAGCATGCCGATGCCGAAAATGCCCACCAGCGTGTCGAGCTTGTCCGCGATGGCCACGGCCGCACCGGTCAGGGTGGTCGGCAGTTCCGCACCGGCACCGCGCGGCATGTATTGCTCGTTCAGTGCCAGTGCAACTTCTTCCGGCTCGCCGTCGTTGAGGGCGTAGTAGTAACCGGCGACACCTTGCATCTCCGGGAACTCACCGACCATCTCGGTCGCCAGGTCGCACTTGGACAGCAGGCCGGCCCGGGAAGCCCATGCGGCGTTACCGCCAATGCGTTGAGCAATAAACGCAGCGAGTTTGGAAACGCGCTCGGCCTTGTCGTAGACGCTGCCAAGTTTTTCCTGGAACACCACGTTCTGCAGACGCAGATTGAAATCTTCGAGTTTTTGCTTCTTGTCTTGCTTGAAGAAGAACTCGGCGTCGGTCAGGCGTGGGCGAACCACTTTCTCGTTACCGGCGATGATCTGCTGCGGGTCTTTGCTTTCGATGTTGGCCACGGTAATGAAACGTGGCAGCAACTTGCCGTCGGCATCCAGCAGGCAGAAGTACTTCTGGTTGTCCTGCATGGTGGTGATCAGGGCTTCTTGCGGCACGTCGAGGAAACGCTCTTCGAACGAGCACACCAGCGGCACCGGCCATTCAACCAGCGCGGTCACTTCGTCGAGCAACGCTGGCGGAACGATCGCCGTCCCTTCCTGCATCGTCGCCAGCTCTTCGACGCGCTTGCTGATCAGCTCGCGACGCTCGTTGGCATCGGCCAATACATAAGCGGCACGCAGGTCGGTCAGGTAGTTGGCCGGCGAGGTGATGCGCACGCTTTCCGGGTGATGGAAGCGGTGACCACGGGAATCGCGGCCGGACTTCTGGGCAAGGATCGTGCAATCGATGACCTGGTCACCGAGCAGCATCACCAGCCACTGAGTCGGACGAACGAATTCTTCCTTGCGAGCACCCCAGCGCATGCGCTTGGGAATAGGCAGGTCGTTCAGGGAATCTTCGACGATGGTCGGCAGCAGGCTCGCGGTTGGCTTGCCGGCAATGCTTTGGCTGTAGCGCAGTTTCGGGCCGCTCTGATCGATTTCGCTCAGGTCGACGCCGCACTTCTTGGCGAAGCCCAAGGCTGCTTGAGTCGGGTTGCCTTCGGCATCGAACGCGGCCTGACGTGGCGGGCCGTCGAGGTTGATGCTGCGATCCGGCTGATGGGTAGCCAGCGAGGTGATCAGCACAGCCAGACGACGTGGCGCGGCGTAGACGGTTTTGGTCTCGTAGTTCAGGCCAGCGGCTTGCAGGCCCTTGTCGATACCGGCCAGGAACGCGTCGGCCAGGGTGTTCAGGGCTTTGGGTGGCAGTTCTTCGGTGCCCAGTTCAACCAGAAAATCTTGAGCACTCATTGTGCAGCCTCCAGCTTAGCCAACACTTCGTCACGCAGATCCGGGGTCGCCATCGGGAAGCCCAGCTTGGCGCGAGCCAGCAGGTAGGCTTGCGCAACGGAACGCGCCAGGGTGCGGACACGCAGAATGTATTGCTGACGCGCGGTCACCGAGATTGCCCGGCGCGCATCCAGCAGGTTGAAGGTGTGGGAGGCCTTCAACACCATTTCGTAGCTCGGCAACGGCAGCGGCTGGTCGAGTTCGATCAGGCGCTTGGCTTCGCTTTCGTAGAAGTCGAACAGCTCGAACAGCTTCTCGACGTTGGCGTGTTCGAAGTTGTAGGTCGACTGCTCCACTTCGTTCTGGTGGAACACGTCGCCGTAGGTCACCTTGCCGAACGGACCGTCAGCCCAGACCAGGTCGTAGACCGAATCCACGCCTTGCAGGTACATGGCCAGACGCTCGAGACCGTAAGTGATCTCGCCGGTCACCGGGTAGCACTCGATGCCGCCCGCTTGCTGGAAGTAAGTGAACTGTGTCACTTCCATGCCATTGAGCCAGACTTCCCAGCCCAGGCCCCAGGCGCCGAGGGTCGGCGATTCCCAGTTGTCTTCAACGAAGCGAATGTCGTGGACCAGTGGGTCCAGGCCGACATGCTTGAGGGAGCCCAGGTACAGTTCCTGGAAGTTGTCCGGGTTCGGCTTCAGCACGACCTGGAACTGGTAGTAGTGCTGCAGACGGTTCGGGTTTTCGCCGTAGCGGCCGTCAGTCGGGCGACGACTGGGCTGCACATAAGCGGCGTTCCAGGTTTCCGGGCCAATGGCGCGCAGGAACGTGGCAGTGTGGAAAGTCCCGGCGCCTACTTCCATATCGTAGGGCTGAAGTACCACACAACCTTGCTCGGCCCAGTATTGCTGGAGGGCGAGGATCAAGTCTTGGAAGGTACGCACGGCTGGCGTAGGCTGGCTCACGAAATTCACCTGTTTCTTGGGCTGCGATTTAAAGAGCGGGAGTATACCCGATTCGGTCCTGCGCACGCCCCCTGGAGCCTTATGCCACGCTGCTTTTGGTGTTCCGAAGATCCGCTGTACATGGCTTATCACGATCAGGAGTGGGGTACGCCGCTACGCGATGCGCAGGGATTGTTCGAGTTGCTTTTGCTCGAAGGGTTCCAGGCCGGCCTTTCCTGGATCACCGTGCTGCGCAAACGTGAGCACTATCGTCAGGTAATGTTCGGCTTCGACGTACAGCGCGTGGCGCAGATGAGCGACGCCGAAATCGATGAATTGATGCTCGATCCGGGCATCATTCGCAATCGCCTCAAACTCAATGCGGCCCGGCGCAATGCCCAGGCCTGGCTGGCTCTGGAGGATCCGGTGGCGTTTCTCTGGTCCTTCGTCGACGGCAAGCCTGTGATCAACCATTTCAAGGATCGCAGCGAAGTGCCGGCCGTGACACCGACCGCCGTGGAGATGAGCAAAGGCCTGAAAAAGGCCGGTTTCACGTTCGTCGGCCCGACTATTTGTTACGCGCTGATGCAGGCCTCGGGCATGGTCATGGACCACACTCAGGATTGTGATCGCTACGCGGCGCTGGCGAACGGCGGTTAGAATAGCCGCCTCGCGCACAGCACAAGATCAGGAGTGACCTGTGGATAAGTTTAAAGGCGCCTTGCTGGTAGGCGCTCTGCGGCTGTTTGCCCTGCTCCCGTGGCGGGCAGTGCAGGCCGTGGGCTCGGCCATCGGCTGGGTCATGTGGAAAACCCCCAACCGTTCCCGCGATGTGGTGCGGATCAATCTCGCCAAGTGTTTCCCGGACATGGACGCGGCTGAACGGGAGCGACTGGTAGGCCAAAGCCTGAAAGACATCGGCAAATCCCTGACCGAAAGCGCCTGCGCCTGGATCTGGCCGGCCCAGCGCTCCATCGACCTGGTGCGTGAAGTCGAAGGTCTCGACGTATTGAAGGACGCCCTCGCCTCCGGCAAAGGGGTCGTTGGCATCACCAGCCACCTGGGCAACTGGGAAGTGTTGAACCACTTCTATTGCAGCCAGTGCAAACCGATCATTTTTTATCGTCCGCCGAAGTTGAAGGCGGTGGATGATTTGCTGCGCAAGCAGCGGGTGCAATTGGGCAATCGGGTGGCCGCTTCCACCAAGGAAGGCATCCTCAGCGTCATCAAGGAAGTGCGCAAAGGTGGTGCAGTGGGCATTCCCGCTGACCCGGAACCGGCCGAATCCGCCGGGATCTTCGTGCCGTTCTTCGCCACCCAGGCCCTGACCAGCAAGTTCGTACCGAACATGCTCGCCGGCGGCAAAGCGGTCGGCGTGTTTCTGCATGCGCTACGGCTGCCGGACGGTTCGGGTTACAAAGTGATCCTCGAAGCCGCGCCAGAGGCCATGTACAGCACCGATACCGAAACGTCCTGCGCAGCCATGAGCCAAGTGGTCGAGCGCTATGTGCGGGCGTATCCGAGCCAGTACATGTGGAGCATGAAGCGCTTCAAGAAGCGTCCACCCGGCGAAGAACGCTGGTACTGATAAGGCTGGCACGATCTGTGGATAACCCGTAGGAGCTGCCGCAGGCTGCGATCTTTTGATCTTGCTCATCGGCTTATCCACAACACGTTCAATAAGGGCGCAACAGATGTCCGAACACCGCAAATCCTTTCGCATCAAGATCAGTCACCACAGCTTCGGCGAATGCCTGGGCCAGACACGTAACCTGTCGACGACAGGCGTCTACGTCAAGCATCCGGGCTTGTCGGCGTTACCCAAGGGCGCGGTGGTTTACGGACAGGTGCAGGACTTACCCACAGGCGCGCCGCGCGTGCGCATGGAAGTGGTGCTGGTGGATGCAGAGGGCATTGGCCTGCGATACCTCTGATCAGTGAGCCTGACGCTCAAGCTTCTTCAGAAACACGGTCATTTCCTTTTCGGCCTGCTTGTCGCCATGGGCGCGAGCGGCTTCCAGGCCCAGTTCCCACGCCTGACGTGCCGCCGCGAAATCCTTCAGCCCCAGATGGGCCTTGCCCAAAAGCTTCCAGGCTGCTGAATACTTCGGATCGAATTCGACGCAACGCTGGAAATGCTCAGCGGCCTTGGCGTTTTCCCCAAGATCCAGATAACCCTTGCCCAGCCCGAAGCGCAGCAATGAGTTATCCACACCCTTGGCGAGCATTTTTTCCAGGGATTCGAGCATGGGTGGATTCCTTTGGCGTGCTGAAGCGAAGATCAAAAGATCGCAGCCTCCGGCAGCTCCTACTGAGATCGGCGTAGGAGCTGCCGAAGGCTGCGATCTTGGCGATTTTGAATTAGAAAAAGCTCAACCCCACATGGAACAGCTTTTCCACATCCCGAATATGCTTCTTATCCACAAGGAACAGAATCACATGGTCACCCGCCGCAATCACCGTGTCATCGTGGGCAATGATCACCTCTTCGTCGCGGATGATTGCGCCGATGGTGGTTCCCGGCGGCAGACCTATGTTCTCAATAGACTTGCCAATGACCTTACTCGACTTCTCATCACCGTGGGCAATCGCCTCGATGGCTTCCGCCGCGCCCCGGCGCAATGAGTGCACGCTGACGATATCGCCACGGCGCACGTGGGCCAGTAAGGTGCCGATGGTCGCCAATTGCGGGCTGATGGCGATGTCGATGTCGCCGCCCTGGATCAGGTCGACGTAGGCCGGGTTGTTGATGATGGTCATCACCTTCTTCGCACCCAGGCGCTTGGCCAGCAGCGAGGACATGATGTTGGCTTCGTCGTCGTTGGTCAGGGCCAGGAAAAGGTCAGCGTCGGCGATGTTCTCTTCCAGCAGTAGATCCCGATCCGAAGCGCTGCCCTGCAGTACCACGGTGCTGTCAAGGGTGTCCGAGAGATGACGGCAGCGGGCCGGGTTCATCTCGATGATCTTCACTTGGTAACGGCTTTCGATGGCCTCGGCCAGACGCTCACCGATCTGCCCGCCGCCCGCGATGACGATGCGTTTGTAGCTCTCATCGAGGCGGCGCATTTCGCTCATCACGGCGCGAATATTCGCCTTGGCGGCGATGAAAAAGACTTCGTCGTCTGCCTCGATCACCGTATCGCCCTGCGGCAGGATCGGCCGATCACGACGAAAAATCGCCGCCACCCGGGTTTCGACATTCGGCATGTGCTCACGCAACTGACGCAGTTGCTGACCCACCAGCGGGCCGCCGTAATACGCCTTGACCGCCACCAATAGGGCTTTGCCTTCGGCGAAGTCGATCACCTGCAAGGCGCCCGGATGCTGGATCAGGCGCTTGATGTAATGGGTGACCACTTGCTCCGGGCTGATCAGCACGTCCACCGGAATCGCTTCGTTGTCGAACAACTCGGAGCGAGTCAGGTAGGCAGCTTCGCGAACCCGGGCAATTTTGGTCGGGGTGTGAAACAGGGAGTGGGCAACCTGGCAGGCAATCATGTTGGTTTCGTCGCTGTTGGTCACCGCCACCAGCATGTCGGCATCGTCGGCGCCGGCCTGACGCAGCACGGTCGGCAGCGAGCCGCGGCCTTGCACAGTGCGGATGTCCAACCGATCACCGAGGTCGCGCAGACGTTCGCCATCAGTGTCGACCACGGTGATGTCATTGGCCTCGCTGGCCAAGTGTTCCGCCAGCGAACCGCCGACCTGCCCTGCGCCGAGGATGATGATTTTCATCCAGTCACTCCCTTAAAACCCATTAACCGCGCGCGGCGGCGATCTTGATCAGCTTGGCGTAGTAGAACCCGTCGTGGCCGCCTTCCTGAGCCAGCAATTGGCGGCCGTGAGGTTGCTTGATACCGGCTTGAGTCGCGAGGTCCAGTTCACGGGCACCCGGCGTGCGAGCGAGGAAGGCTTCGATGACTTCGGTGTTCTCGGTCGGCAGCGTGGAGCAGGTGGCGTAAAGCAGGATGCCGCCGACCTCCAAAGTTATCCACATGGCATCGAGCAGTTCGCCCTGGAGAACCGCGAGTGCGGCGATGTCGTCGGGTTGGCGAGTCAGCTTGATGTCCGGGTGACGACGAATCACGCCGGTGGCCGAGCACGGCGCGTCCAGCAGAATGCGCTGGAACGGCTTGCCGTCCCACCAGGTGGCGGTGTCGCGGCCGTCGGCGGCGATCAGTTCGGCGCTCAGGCCCAGGCGTGCGAGGTTTTCCCGCACTCGCACCAGACGCTTGGCTTCCAGGTCCACCGCTACCACGCCGGCAAGTGCCGGCTCGGCTTCAAGGATGTGGCAGGTCTTGCCGCCCGGGGCACAGCAGGCGTCCAGCACCCGTTGGCCCGGAGCCAGGTCGAGCAGATCGGCGGCCAGTTGCGCGGCTTCGTCCTGCACGCTGATCCAGCCTTCTGCGAAACCCGGCAAGCTGCGCACGTCGGCAGCGGCGTCGAGAATGATGCCGTCCTGACTGTAAACACACGGCGTGGCGGCGATGCCGGCGTCGGTCAGCAACCCGAGATAAGCATCGCGACTGTGATGACGACGGTTGACCCGCAAGATCATCGGCGGATGCGCGTTGTTCGCCGCACAAATGGCTTCCCACTGCTCGGGCCAGAAAGCCTTCAGGGATTTTTGCAGCCAGCGCGGGTGGGCAGTGCGCACCACAGGATCGTGTTCCAGCTCGGCCAGCAGCGCTTCGCTTTCACGCTGGGCGCGGCGCAACACGGCGTTGAGCAAGGCCTTGGCCCAGGGCTTTTTCAGCTTGTCGGCGCAACCCACGGTTTCGCCGATGGCGGCATGGGCCGGAACCCGGGTGTAGAGCAACTGGTAGAGCCCAACCAGCAACAGCGCTTCGACATCGGCGTCGGCTGCCTTGAACGGCTTCTGCAGCAACTTGGCCGCCAACGCCGACAAACGCGGCTGCCAGCGAGCGGTGCCGAACGCCAGGTCCTGAGTGAAGCCGCGGTCGCGGTCTTCGACCTTGTCCATTTGTGTTGGCAGGGAGCTGTTGAGTGAGGCTTTTCCGTTAAGAACAGCAGCGAGTGCCTTGGCGGCGGCCAGACGTGGATTCATTGAGCGTCCGCCGCTTGACCGAGGACGGTGCCGACGGCGAATTTCTCACGACGGCTGTTGAACAAGTCGCTGAAGTTCAGTGCCTTGCCGCCGGGCAATTGCAGACGGGTCAGACACAGGGCCTGCTCACCGCAGGCGACGATCAAACCGTCCTTGCTGGCGCTGAGGATTTCACCTGGAGCGCCCTGCCCTTCGGCGAGGCTCGCAGCCAGCACCTTCAATGCTTCGCCATTCAGCGTGCTGTGGCAGATCGGCCATGGGTTGAAGGCGCGGACCAGACGTTCCAGCTCAACCGCCGGACGGCTCCAGTCGATGCGCGCTTCATCTTTGTTCAATTTTTGCGCGTAGGTGGCGAGGCTGTCGTCCTGCACGTCGCCTTCCAAAGTGCCCGCAGCGAGGCCGGCAATCGCCTGAATCACCGCTGGCGGGCCCATTTCGGCCAGACGGTCGTGGAGGCTGCCACCAGTGTCTTCACCGGTGATCGGCGTAGTGACTTTCAGGAGCATCGGCCCGGTGTCGAGGCCCAGTTCCATGCGCATCACGGTCACACCGCTTTCGCTGTCGCCCGCTTCAACGGCGCGCTGGATCGGTGCAGCACCGCGCCAGCGTGGCAACAGCGAGGCGTGGCTGTTGATGCAACCCAGGCGCGGAATATCCAGCACCACTTGCGGCAGGATCAGGCCGTAGGCGACCACCACCAGCAAGTCAGGTTTGAGCGCGGCCAGTTCAGCCTGAGCGTCTTCGTTGCGCAGGGTTGGCGGTTGCAGCACCGTGATGTTGTTCTCGAGAGCCAACTGCTTGACCGGGCTTGGCATCAACTTTTGCCCACGGCCCGCCGGACGGTCCGGTTGGGTGTAGACCGCGACGATCTCGTAAGGGCTGTCGAGCAGGGCCTTTAGGTGTTCGGCGGCGAATTCCGGGGTGCCGGCAAAGACGATGCGCAGTGGCTCAGTCATTCAAAAGGTCTCGCAAAAGAAAAAGGCTTGCCGCAGCAAGCCTTTGAAAGGAGGGCATCAAGCGTTCTGGCGATGGAGCTTTTCCAGTTTCTTCTTGATTCGGTCGCGTTTGAGATTGGACAGGTAGTCGACGAACAATTTGCCGTTCAGGTGGTCGCATTCATGCTGGATGCATACCGCGAGCAGGCCTTCGGCGATCAGTTCGTAAGGCTGGCCGTCGCGGTCCAGGGCCTTGATTTTGACCTTCTGTGGGCGATCGACGTTTTCGTAGAAGCCCGGCACCGAGAGGCAGCCTTCCTGATATTGCTCCATCTCGTCGGTCAGGGTTTCGAACTCGGGGTTGATGAACACCCGTGGTTCGCTGCGGTCTTCGGAGAGGTCCATCACGACGATACGTTTGTGCACGTTGACCTGGGTCGCGGCGAGGCCGATGCCTGGCGCTTCATACATTGTTTCAAACATGTCATCGACCAACTGACGCACTTCGTCGTCCACTACGGCCACAGGTTTGGCGATAGTGCGCAGGCGCGAATCGGGGAATTCGAGGATGTCTAAAATGGCCATAAGCTTAATTGCTGCACGTTTGAGGTAATGTCGGGTCGATGGCCTGGCGGGTCCGAAGATGCAGGCTACCGTTGTAAAACGTAGCTTCCTTCTCTTTTTGGTAAAGAGTCGGGAGCGAGCCACGAGGGCTCTGGCGTTCTACGCGAATGCACATAATAAAGGGATTCACCGCATGAGGAAATCACTACTCGCCTTGCTCCTTCTGGCCTCGGCCGGTTTGGCGCACGGGCAAGTGCAACTCAAGGAAGGTTTTCCACAGCAATACACTGTGGTATCGGGTGACACACTCTGGGACATCTCGGGGAAATTCCTTCGTGAACCGTGGAAATGGCCGGAGCTCTGGCAGGCCAATCCACAGATCGAAAACCCCAATCTCATCTACCCCGGCGACTCGCTGTCGCTGGTCTACGTCAACGGGCAACCACGCCTGACCCTCAATCGCGGCGCTTCCCGGGGCACCATCAAGCTTTCGCCACGCATCCGCAGCAGCCCGGTTGCCGATGCGATCCCAAGCATTCCGCTGCAGTCGATCAACAGCTTTCTGCTGAGCAACCGCATCGTCGACACGGTCGAGGACTTCGACAAGGCGCCTTATATCGTCGCCGGCGATGCCGAACGCGTGCTCAGTGGCACCGGTGATCGAATCTTCGCTCGCGGCCACTTCGATCCGGCTCAGCCGGTTTACGGCATCTTCCGTCAGGGCAAGGTCTACACCGATCCTGTCAGTAAAGAATTTTTGGGGATCAATGCCGACGACATCGGCGGTGGCGAGATTGTGGCCACCGAAGGCGACGTCGCCACCCTGGCGCTGCAACGCACGACCCAGGAAGTTCGCCTCGGCGACCGCTTGTTCAGCGGTCAAGAGCGATCGATCAACTCGACCTTCATGCCCAGTGCGCCAAAAACCGAGATCAACGGGTTGATTATCGACGTGCCGCGCGGGGTTACCCAAATTGGCGCGCTGGATGTGGTCACGCTGAACAAGGGCCATCGCGATGGCTTGGCCGAAGGCAACGTGTTGGTGGTGATGAAAACCGGCGAGACCGTGCGTGACCGGATCACCGGTCAGCCACTGAAAATCCCGGATGAACGCGCCGGTCTGCTGATGGTTTTCCGCACCTATGACAAGCTCAGCTACGGGCTGGTGCTCAACGCATCACGCTCCCTGGCGGTGCTGGACAAGGTGCGAAATCCTTAACAGGCTCTACAAGTTACCAACAGAGTTATCCACAGCTTATTCCCGTTTGAACGGGGCTCATAACGATCAAGGATGATCCATGTCGCTGTCTGCTTTTGCACCGGTTTCCCCTGCGGAACTGGAAGCTCGTTTACGTTTGCATCGCCTGCCGGAACTCGGTCCTGCGCGTTTCAAGAAATTGCTTGAGGCCTTCGGCTCGGCGTCCAAGGCTATCAGCGCGCCGGCCAGTGCCTGGCGTTCACTGGGTTTGCCACTCGCTTGCGCGGAGGCCAGGCGCTCCAGTGAAATCCGTGATGGCGCGAGCCATGCATTGGCCTGGTTAGAGCGTCCGGGCCAGCATTTACTGATGTGGGACCAATCTGACTACCCGGCACTGCTGGCGGAAATCAGTGATGCGCCGCCATTGTTATTCGTGGCGGGCAATCCTGGCATTCTGGAAAAACCGCAGCTGGCGATGGTCGGCAGCCGTCGCGCTTCGCGGCCGGGCATGGACACCGCCGCCGCCTTTTCCCGAAGTTTGGCCGGCGCCGGTTTTGTCATTACCAGCGGTCTGGCACTGGGTATTGATGCCGCCGCGCATCAAGCCGCTTTGGATGTGGGCGGGCGAACGGTCGGTGTACTTGGCACGGGACTTGAAAAGTTTTATCCACAGCGCAATCGAAGGCTGGCAGACGCGATGATCGCCTCGGGCAGCGCAGTGCTTTCGGAGTTCCCGCTGGACGCCGGACCGACCGCCAGCAACTTCCCCCGGCGCAATCGGATCATCAGCGGTTTATCCCTGGGTGTGCTGGTGGTCGAGGCGAGTGTCGCCAGCGGTTCACTGATCACCGCGAGGCTGGCGGCGGAACAAGGGCGCGAGGTGTATGCGATTCCCGGGTCGATTCATCACCCGGGCGCAAAGGGTTGTCATCAGCTGATCCGCGACGGTGCGGTGCTGGTGGAAACCATCGAGCATATCCTCGAAGCGTTGCGCGGCTGGCAGCAGTTGCCGTTATCCACAGCGACACCAGCGGTGACACATCCGTTGCTTATGCTGCTTCACGCGGCGCCCCACACCAGTGAAGCGTTGTCCGTCACCAGCGGTTGGGCCTTGCCAAAAGTGCTGGCAGCGCTGACGGAGCTGGAAATGGACGGCCGTGCTGTCTGCGAAAGCGGGCGTTGGTTTGCGCGGGTGAGCTAGGTTTTATAAGGAAGATGGGTAAACTGCGCAGAGCCTTATTCCGGAGAGTTTTTCATGGTTAACAGTTGGCGTGTGCAACAAGCCGCGCAAGCCATTCGCGCAGGTGCGGTGATTGCCTATCCAACCGAAGCGGTCTGGGGGCTGGGTTGCGACCCATGGGACGAAGAGGCGGTTGAGCGTCTGTTGATGCTCAAGGGCCGGTCTGTGGGTAAGGGGCTGATTCTGGTCGCCGACAACATCCGGCAGTTCGACTTCCTCTTCGAAGACTTCCCGGAGCTGTGGATGGACCGCATGGCCAGCACCTGGCCGGGACCGAACACCTGGCTGGTGCCGCATCAGAATATGTTGCCCCAGTGGATTACCGGCGTGCATGAAACGGTGGCGCTGCGGGTCAGCGATCATCCGCTGGTGCGGGATTTGTGTGCGTTGGTCGGGCCGCTGGTGTCGACCTCGGCCAATCCACAGGGCCGGCCGGCGGCGCGCACACGGATTCGCGTGGAGCAGTATTTCCGTGGGCAGTTGGATTTGGTGTTGGGCGGGAATCTGGGTGGGCGCAAGAACCCGAGCGTGATCCGAGACCTGGCAACCGGGCATGTCGTGCGCCCGGATTGAGACCGAGGTGACCGCATTCGACTTGCTCGCGAAGAGGCCCTCAAGGCAATAAAACAGTCGAACCAGTCGTACGCCGTGCTGACAACTCAGTCTGCGCCTTCGCCGCTTCAGCCAATGGATACTTCTGGCTGATGTCCACCTTCAACTTGCCACTGATGATCATCTCAAACAGCTCATCCGCCATACACTGCAGGTTTGCAGCATTGTTGGCGTAAGTCGCGAGGGTAGGCCGGGTCACGTACAACGAACCCTTCGCCGACAGAATTCCCAGGTTCACCCCGTCTACCGCACCCGACGCATTGCCGAAGCTCACCACCAGACCGCGAGGCGCCGCGCTATCAAGCGAAGTCAGCCAAGTGTCCTTGCCCACGCCGTCGTACACCACCGGGACTTTTTTGCCGTCGGTCAATTCCAGTACGCGCTGTGCGACGTTTTCATGACTGTAATCGATGGTCGCCCAAGCGCCGTTGGCCTTTGCCAGCGCGGCTTTCTCCGGTGAGCTGACCGTGCCGATCAACTTCACATCCAAGGCCTTGGCCCACTGGCAGGCCAGGGAACCGACGCCACCCGCGGCAGCGTGGAACAGGATGGTTTCGCCACCCTTGAGTTCATACGTCTGACGCAACAGGTACTGCACGGTCAGGCCCTTGAGCATTACGCCGGCGGCCTGTTCGAAGCTGATCGCGTCCGGCAGATGCACCAGATTGGCCTCCGGCAACACGTGAACGTCGCTGTAGGCGCCCAATGGACCGCTGCCATACGCCACGCGATCACCGACCTTGAACCGGGTGACTTCACTGCCCACCGCCTCGACCACGCCCGCGCCTTCCGAGCCCAGGCCCGATGGCAGGGCTGGCGGTGCATAGAGACCGCTGCGGTAATAGGTGTCGATGTAATTCAGGCCGATGGCCTTGTTGGTCACGCGAACCTGCTGCGGGCCGGGCTCGGCGGGTTGGTAATCGACATATTCGAGCACTTCGGGGCCGCCATGGGCGCGGAACTGGATACGCTTAGCCATCAGAACTCTCCTTAGGTCTTAGCTACTAGAGTTGTAGCGCGAAGCTCCCTATCGGACTCCTATGCTTGATCTTCGTCAACTGCGACGGGGCAAGGTGCAGTGTTATCCTACGCAGCAATTTGCCGCCGGCCATTAAGCGCCGCGTAGCTTTGCCCGATTCAAGGTGATGACATGACGACCCGCACCGAGGCCGTAAAAGCCTACCTGCTCGACCTGCAAGACCGCATTTGCGCGGCCCTCGAAGCTGAAGACGGCGGCACGCAGTTCGTCGAAGACGCCTGGACCCGGCCTGCCGGTGGTGGCGGTCGCACCCGGGTGATCGAAAACGGTGCTGTCATCGAAAAGGGCGGCGTCAACTTTTCCCACGTCTTCGGCAGCGGTCTCCCACCCTCCGCCAGCGCCCATCGACCAGAACTGGCCGGTCGTGGCTTTGAAGCCCTAGGCGTGTCGCTGGTGATTCACCCGCACAACCCGCACGTGCCGACGTCCCACGCCAACGTGCGCTTTTTCATCGCTGAAAAAGATGGCGAAGAACCAGTCTGGTGGTTCGGCGGTGGCTTCGACCTGACCCCTTATTACGGCAATGAAGAAGACTGCGTGCACTGGCACCGCGTCGCCGAGCAGGCCTGCGCGCCGTTTGGCCCGGACGTCTACTCGCGCTACAAGGCCTGGTGTGACAGCTACTTCCACATCAAGCATCGCCATGAGCCGCGCGGCATCGGTGGCCTGTTCTTCGATGACTTGAACGAGTGGGACTTCGACACCAGCTTCGCCTTTATGCGCGCCATCGGTGACGCGTTCATCGACGCCTACCTGCCGATCGTGCAGCGCCGCAAAAATGATGCGTTTACCGCCAAACAGCGTGAATTCCAGGAATTCCGCCGTGGGCGCTACGTTGAATTCAACCTGGTCTACGACCGCGGCACGCTGTTCGGTCTGCAATCGGGCGGGCGTACCGAGTCGATCCTGATGTCCCTGCCACCGCAAGTTCGCTGGGGCTACGACTGGAAATCCGAGCCGGGCAGCGAAGAAGCACGCCTGACCGAGTACTTCCTGCAAGACCGCGATTGGTTGGCCAAGGCCTGAACGAGGAATCCTGATGGACCGTTATGTAGTTTTCGGTAACCCGATTGGCCACAGCAAGTCGCCGCTGATCCACCGCCTGTTCGCCGAGCAGACGGCTCAAAAACTGGACTACCGCACGTTGCTGGCGCCCCTCGACGATTTTTCCACCTGCGCCCGGACGTTTTTCCTCGAAGGTCGTGGGGCGAATGTGACGGTGCCGTTCAAGGAAGAGGCCTATCGTCTGGCGAACAGTCTGACGGCACGGGCGCAACGCGCCGGTGCGGTGAACACCCTGAGCAAACTGGCCGATGGCAGCCTACTGGGCGACAACACCGATGGCGCCGGACTGGTGCGGGACCTGACGGTCAACGCCGGTTTCAGCCTCAAGGGCAAACGCATCCTGCTGCTCGGTGCTGGCGGTGCGGTGCGCGGTGCACTGGAGCCGTTGCTGGCCGAGCAACCCGCCTCGGTGATCATCGCCAACCGCACGGTGGAAAAAGCCGAACTGTTGGCGGAATTGTTCGCGGACCTGGGGCCGGTGTCGGCCAGTGGTTTTGATTGGTTGAAGGAGTCGGTGGACCTGATCATCAACGCGACGTCCGCCAGTCTGTCAGGGGATGTACCGCCGATTGCCAGCAGTTTGATCGAGCCGGGCAAAACGGTGTGCTACGACATGATGTACGGCAAGGAGCCGACCTCATTCTGCCGTTGGGCCAGTGAACATGGCGCGGCGGTGTCGATGGATGGTTTGGGGATGCTCGCCGAACAAGCGGCAGAAGCCTTCTTCCTGTGGCGCGGCGTGCGGCCGGACACGGCGCCGGTGCTGGCTGAACTTCGCCGCCAACTCGCACTTTAAGAGCTTCGCGAGCAAGCCCGCTCCCACATTTTTACCGAGTTCTCCAGAAGAATGCGATCGAATGTGGGAGCGGGCTTGCTCGCGATTGGCTGCGACACCGATTTTGGATTAGTCCTCAAACCGGATTGGGCATTTCTCCGCGCCTTCCAGCTTCCGCAACTCTTCCACCACCTGCGGCCGCGCGCGCCGCAGGGTCAGGCTGCGATCCTGGCGCAGTAGCCGTCGCGCTTCCTGGTGCAACATCTCCACGCCTGAATAGTCGATGAAGTTGATTTGCTGCGCCTCGATCACCACGCGCGCGCCGTGCATTCGTTGCAGGCGTACTTGCAGGTAATGGCTGGCGCCGAAAAAGATTGAGCCGCCAACTCGCAGGATGTCTTCATCCCCATCCCGCCAATGCTGGACTCGCGGTTGCGAGGTGCGTTTGAGGTAGAAGAACAGCGAAGCCAGCACCCCGGCGTAGATCGCGGTCTGCAATTCCAGCAGCAGTGTGGCGACACAGGTCAGCGCCATGACCAGAAACTCGGCGCGGCTGACCCGCAACAACGCGCGAATGCCGCGATGATCCACCAGCCCCCAGGCTATCAACAGAATGCTGCCGGCCATGGCCGGGATCGGTATGTGCGCGATCAAATTCGCGCCGAACATGGCGAACAGCGCCACCCACACCGCCGAAAAAACGCCGGCCATCGGCGAGCAGGCGCCCGCTTCGTAGCTCAGGCCCGAGCGGGTGAAGGAACCGGCTGACAGCGATCCGGAAAAAAACGCACCGACCATGTTCGATAAACCCTGGGCGCGGACCTCTTGGTTGGCGTCGAGCAACTGCTGGGAGCGGGCCGACAAGGATCGGGCAATCGACAGACTGGTGACCAGCCCGAGCATGCCCACCGCCACCGCGCTGGGTAGCAAGCGCAGAATCAGATCAAGATCCAGCGGCAGCGGGCTGAAGGGCGGCAGCCGCCCGACAAACGCGCTGACCAACTTCACATGACCAAACATCGATGGCCAGAGCCAGACCAGCAATCCGCTCAGCGCCAAGGTGATCAACAGCGTCGGCCAGCGCGGCAGGAGCAATTTGAGGATCACTCCCACGACGACCGTCGCCAGGCCCAGCATTAGCGACGGTTTATCCACAGCGCCGAGATGACTCAACAGCATCATCAAGCTGTTCAGCGCCGTCGCTTGGTTGGGCAATTCCAGCCCCAACAGATTCGGCAGTTGACCAATGGCAATCACCACCGCCGCGCCGAGGGTGAAACCCAGCACTACCGAGTGCGAGACGAAATTCACCAAGGCGCCGAAGCGCAGCAAACCGAGCAGCCACTGGAAAATGCCGGCAAGCAGCGTCAGCAACAGGATCAGGGTGACGTAGTCCTCTGACGCCGGAACGGCCAGGGGACTGACGCTGGCGTACAAGACAATAGAAATCGCCGCCGTAGGACCGCAGATCAAGTGCCACGAAGAACCCCAGAGACAGGCGATCAGCACCGGGATAATCGCCGCGTACAGACCGTATTCAGGTGGGAGACCGGCGATCAGCGCGTAGGCAATGGATTGCGGCAACGCGAGAATCGCGCCGCTGAGGCCGACGATCAGATCGCGACCGACGCTGGCGCGAGTTTGCCGAGGCAACCAGCTGAGGAAAGGGAAGAGCGAATGGCGGCTTGGAAAGGCCATGGGTCCTCTCGGGTGGGATTTTGCGCAAGGGTAGCAGGACGAGACACTGTGGGAGCGGGCTTGNCTCGCGAATGCGGTGGGTCATTCAACATTGATATCGACTGACCCACCGCATTCGCGAGCAAGCCCGCTCCCACATGGGGTGCTAGAGCTTGGCTTTCACCGCCCCCAACGCATCTTTCCCATCCACGGTCTTCACCCCGTCCAGCCACTTATCCAGCACCGCCGGATTAGCCTTGATCCACGCCTTGGCCGCATCAGCATTGCTGAC
>NZ_SOPU01000018.1:675822-719021 GCF_004402115.1 Pseudomonas sp. F01002
CTTCTTGTTCACCACGTCGGCCATGATGCTGTTCTCCATTTCCTGGGTGAAACTCAGGTTGGTGAGCAGTTTGCCGATGTTCGGGCAGGCCTGTGCATAACCTTTGCGGGTCAGGGTGTGGACGCTGCCGGTGTCGCCGAAGTACTTCTCGCCGCCCTTCAGATAGTGCATTTTCAGTTGCACGTTCATCGGGTGCGGGGTCCAGCCGAGGAAGGTCACGAACTTCTGTTTTTTCACCGCACGAGACACTTCCGCCAGCATCGCCTGCTCACTGGACTCGACCAGTTTCCACTGGCCCATGTCAAAGTCGTTCTTCTTGATGATTTCCTGCAAGGAGATGTTGGCGGGAGCGCCGGAGCCGATGCCGTAGATCTTCTTGTCGAACTTGTCGGCGTATTTGTTCAGGTCGGAAAAGTCATGCACACCCGCGTCCCAGACGTAATCCGGGACCGCGAGCGTGAATTCGGTGCCGTCGAGGTTCTTCGCCAGTTGCGTGACATCGCCAGTGGCCACGAACTTGTCGTAGAAACCCTGTTGTGCCGGCATCCAGTTACCGAGAAACACGTCGACCTGACCGTCTTTCAAGCCGCCAAAGGTGATCGGCACTGCGAGCGTGTCGACCTTGGCCTTGTAGCCCATGCCGTCCAGCAGAAACCCGGTGATGGCGTTGGTCGCGGCAATGTCGCTCCAGCCAGGGTCGGCCATTTTCACCGTCTCGCAACTCTGATCGGCATACGCCGATGCACTGCCCAGAGCCAAAAGCCCGACCGTCATTGCTGTGGATAACCTACGCATGGCATTCCCCTTAACTTATTGGTTTTGGCAGGGTTGTGGATAACGTGCTTTACGCTCCAGATCGTCGAGGTCGATGTGGTTGCGCATGTACTGCTGACTGGCGTCCACCAGCGGCTGGTGATCCCAGCTCTTCAGTTTGCCGATGGTTAACGCATCGGCGACAAAACGTCGGCGCCGTTGGCTGGCGAGCACTTGTTGGTGGATCGCCGGGATATCCCATTTGGCACGGGCTTCGGCGAGAAATTCATCGAAAAGCGGCCGATGTTGCGGCGATTGGCTGAGCTCTTCCTGTTCACGCGGGTCGTTGTGTACGTCGAAGAGTAGGCAAGGGTCGTCTTCGCTGTAGATGAATTTGTAGGCGCCGCGACGAATCATCATCAACGGGCTGATGGTGCCTTCAGCCATGTATTCGCCGAAGACCTCGTCATGACCGCCCTGCCCTTGCAGGTGCGAGACCAGTGAGCGGCCATCCAGCGGCAACCCAGGCTCCAGCGACCCGCCGGCCAGTTCCACGAAGGTCGGCAACAGATCGGCAGTGGAGACCGCCGCGCTGACCCGGCCAGCGCCGAATTGCCCCGGCGCACTGATCAACAGCGGCACGCGGGCGGCCATTTCGTACCAGTGCATTTTGTACCAGAGACCACGCTCGCCGAGCATGTCGCCGTGGTCGCCGGAGAACACAATGATGGTGTCGTCGATCAGGCCGGTTTCCTCGAGTGTTTGCAGGAGTTTGCCGACGTTGCTGTCGACGTAGCTGCACGCACCGAAGTACGCCCGGCGCGCATCGCGAATCTTATCCACAGGCAGCGGTTTGTCCCACAGGTCGTAAACCTTGAGCAAACGCTGCGAGTGTGGATCAAGTTCGGTCTGCGCCGGGGTTTCGGGCAATCGGATATCGGCATCGTCGTACATGTCCCAGAAGGCCTTGGGAATGGTGTACGGGTCGTGTGGGTGAGTCATCGAAACGGTCAGGCAGAACGGCTGATCGCCATCCTCACGAATGTGATCGAACAAATACTGTTGGGCCTTGAACACCACTTCTTCGTCGAAATCCAGTTGATTGGTGCGTACGCACGGCCCGGCTTGCAGCACCGAAGACATGTTGTGAAACCAGGTCGGACGCACGTCTGGTTCGTCCCAGTTCACAGACCAGCCGTAATCGGCCGGGTAGATATCGCTGGTCAGGCGTTCTTCATAGCCGTGTAGCTGATCCGGGCCACAGAAATGCATCTTGCCCGACAGCGCGGTGCGGTAGCCGAGTCGACGCAGGTAGTGGGCATAAGTGGGTACGTCGGCGGGGAAATCGGCCGCGTTGTCGTAGGCGCCGATCTTGCTCGGCAACTGACCGCTGACCAGGGTAAAACGCGACGGCGCGCACAGTGGGCTGTTGCAATAGGCGGCGTCGAACACCACGCCTTGGGCGGCGAGACGGCTGAGATTGGGCAGTTTGATGGGCGAAGGGCCGTAGAACGGCAACATTGGCGCGGCCATCTGATCGGCCATGATGAAAAGAATATTCTTGCGCTTCATGTGATCGCGGCATTCCATAGTGAATATTTATGCGAGAGTGCTGCGATCGAGCATGTAGCCCAAGCAATTTGTGGTAAAGCCCATGCACGGCAATGACTAGGATAAGCACAGCTTATGTATGACGCCCTTGGTGATTTGTCTCTGGATTTGCTTCGCGCCTTTGAAGCGGCGGCCCGTCAGCGCAGTTTCACGGCTGCCGCGGTAGAGCTCGGCACCACGCAACCGGCCATCAGCCAGCAGATCAAACGGTTGGAAGAACAACTCGGGACGCGGCTGTTCGACCGGATCTATCGTGGCATCGAATTGACCGAGGCCGGAACGATCCTGTTTGAGCAGGTTCAGCTCGGATTGCAGAACATCGATGCAGGATTGAGCGCGATCAGTGCACAGCACCAACATGAAGTGTTGCAGGTCGCCACCGATTTCGCCTTCGCCGCGTATTGGCTGATGCCGCGCCTGCACCGCTTCCATGCCGCCAATCCTCAGGTGGATGTCAGCCTGGTCACCAGCGAACGCAGCCTCAACATGCTGCGCACCGATATTGATGTGGCGGTGTTGTTTGGTGATGGCCGATTCAAGCAGGGCGAAAGCCATTGGCTGTTCAGCGAAGAAGTCTTTCCGGTGTGCAGCCCGCTGCTGTTGAAGGATCGTCCCCTGCCCTTGCCATCCCAGTCATTGCTCGAGTTCCCGCTGCTGCACCTTCGAGGCGAAAACAGCAGCAACTGGTTCGACTGGAGCGGCGTGTTTCGGGAATTGGGGATCGCTTCGGCACCTGCGCCTGGGCAATTGCGCTTCGACAATTACACGCTGCTGATTCAAGCGGCGATTGGCGGCCAAGGCGTGGCCATCGGGTGGCGGCACCTTGTGGATAACTTGCTGGCGCAAGGTTTGTTGTGTCGACCGATTGCGGAAACTGTCATTTCCAGGCTCGGCTATTACGTGGTCCTGCCCCAGCGAAAAAGGCGTGGTGCGCTGATTCAACAGTTTGTGGACTGGCTGATGGCCGAGCAGGCGAGCAGTGCGCAATCGCTGAACGGCTTACCGTTACCGTCGATTGCCGTTTAGAAGCGAAAAGATCGCAGCCTGCGGCAGCTCCTACAGTGGGCCGCGCATGGCAAAGATCGATGCCGATACGCGGAGCCCTGTAGGAGCTGCCGCAGGCTGCGATCTTTACGGCTCTGAAGTCGCGACGAAGGTTACGTGTTCGCCGACATGCAGGTTCAACCGCAACTCATCGGCAATCCCCACGGCCACCCGGATCAACCGTTCAAGCGGTTCGGCGAGACCCGGCTCCAGGCTGCTGCTGACGTGGCTGAAATGTTCGATGGTCAGCCCGGGCACCCCGCGGGGCGCATTCACCAGCGTCCAGTGCAAGGTGCTACTTTGCAGGGCCTCGCGGATTTCTTCGGCGGCGTGGCGTTGCAGTCGATCTTCTATCTCCGGATCGTCCAGTACCTCGAAATCTCCGACCAGAAACAGCCGGGCAATCCCTGAGGCCTGCATGCCATCGATCAGAGCATCCACCGCCAGCACTTGCTCGACCGGGCCGGGCACGATGAATTTTTCCACGTGCTCGCTGTTCATCGGCAATCCGGGTGCATCCAGGAGACAGATCACCGCCGAACACCCGGCGACGCTCTGCTTGACTCGCTTGGCGTCGAACAAATCACCGGTCTTGGTCCGCAATCCCGGGCGCGGCGCGAGCGCCGTCAAATCATCGAGAATCGCGATCACTTCATGTTGGCGCCGCAGCATTTCAGCCATCAGCGCACTGCCCAAGCTACTCATGGCACCATAAAGCACCACTTTTACCACCGGGGTTTCGGCATTTTTCATGGCCGTGCTCCGTTCTTTCTATCAATATGGCGTGTGACCTGTGGGAAACAACGCCGGTTCGACTCGGTTCAGAGGGTTTCAAATGCAGCGGATCAAGGGCTACCACGCCCATGTTTATTTCGACGCCAGCACCCTTCCTCAGGCGCGAGCCTTGTGTGAGCAGGCGGCGCAACTGTTTCCAGTGAGGATGGGGCGCGTCCATGAACGGCCGGTGGGCCCACACCCGGACTGGAGCTGCCAGTTGGCTTTCGAGCCGCAATACATCGGCGACGTGCTGCCCTGGCTTGCGCTCAACCGCAAGGGTTTGGTGGTGTTCCTGCACCCGGACACCGGGAACGATCTGCTCGATCACACCGAGTATGCCATCTGGATGGGCGCGGTTCGGCCGCTGGATCTGTCTATTTTTTGATCAGTTTACAACTGTTCCTCAGCTTCGCCGGGCAAATGTTCATCCAGATGCAGCCAGGGCAGACGGTTGTCCGTCCAGATATGCCGTTGGGCGGGTGCCTGCTCGGGATGATCGAGGGTGGCAATGGTCACGTCGATGCTGTCCGGGCTCAGGTGCGAGACCAGCGCCAGTTGCGCCCCACAGTTGCCGCAGAAATACCGCACGCAGGTTGTTGAAGAGTCGTACTGCGCGGGTGTCCCTTTCACCCATTCAAAGGCGGATGCCGGCACGGTGATCCAGGTGGTCACGATCCCGCCGCTGACCCGTCGGCAAATCGAACAATGACAGTGGGCGATGTCGTGCAAAGGCCCACTGAATTGATAGCGCAGATTTCCGCAATGGCAGCCGCCTGTATGAATTTCGACCATGTTTTGTCCTCCTGCCCTGTTTTCAGGGACTTTGACCCCGCCCGACGACCGGTTGCACATCTGGTCAATGCTTTCATCCGCGAAAGCTGGGTGAAAGCTTCCCCGATTAGGATCGCCCCCACTACCGGCAACAGACCGGTCGGCCAATGCCAGTGTTTTATCGCTCGCACAGCCCATTTAACAACAACAATGGTGATCCTGATGTCCTCTGCTACCCGCCACTTCGCTGTCACTCCGCCCATACGCCTCGTGCTTCCCGTTCTGCGCTGACCCACCCGGTTCGCCCATTCCCTAGCCGCGCTATGCCTGGAGTATTCCCATGCTGACTTTCCTTGGCTTTGCCATGGTCATCACGTTCATGTTCCTGATCATGACCAAGCGCCTTTCCGCGCTGATCGCTCTGATCATCATCCCGATCCTGTTCGCGCTGTTCGGTGGTTTTGCGCCGAAGATCGGCCCGATGATGCTCGAAGGCATCACCAAGCTCGCACCGACCGGTGTGATGCTGATGTTCGCCATTCTGTACTTCGCCCTGATGATTGACTCCGGCCTGTTCGACCCGGCCGTGCGCAAGATCCTCAAACTGGTCAAGGGCGACCCGTTGAAAGTTTCGGTCGGCACCGCCGTACTGGCGCTCGTCGTGTCCCTCGATGGTGACGGCGCGACCACTTATATGATCTGCGTAGCCGCTATGCTGCCGCTCTACGCCCGCATCGGCATGAGCCCGCGGATCATGGCCGGCCTGATCATTCTCGCCGGTGGCGTGATGAACATGACGCCTTGGGGCGGCCCGACCGCTCGCGCCGCCAGTGCGCTGCATGTGGACCCGTCCGATATTTTCGTACCGATGATTCCGGCGATGGCTTTCGGCGTTGTGGCAATCCTCTTGATTGCCTACTTCTATGGCAAGCGTGAGCGTGCGCGCCTGGGTGAGCTGCACCTGGTGGGCGAAGAAATAGACCACAGTGAAATCACCGTTTCGCAATTCCCGGATGCCCGTCGTCCGAATTTGATCTGGTTCAACGGCGCCCTGACCCTGGCCCTGATGTGCACCCTGGTTGCCGGTCTGTTGCCGATGCCTGTGCTGTTCATGGTGGCGTTCAGCATCGCGATGATCGTCAACTATCCGTGCCTGCAACAGCAGAAGGACCGCGTCGCGGCTCACGCCGGTAGCGTGCTGGCGGTGGTCGGTTTGATCTTCGCGGCCGGTATCTTCACCGGTATCCTGTCGGGCACCGGCATGGTCGATGCGATGTCGAAAAGCCTGTTGGCGGTCATCCCGGACTTCCTCGGCCCGTACCTGGCGGTGATCACTGCACTGGTGAGCATGCCGTTCACGTTCTTCATGTCGAACGATGCATTTTATTACGGCGTGTTACCGGTACTTGCGGAAGCCGCCAGCCATTACGGTATAACCGCGGTTGAAATGGCACGTGCCTCGATCGTCGGTCAGCCCGTCCACCTGTTGAGCCCGCTGGTACCATCGACCTACCTGTTGGTGGCCCTGGCCGGTATCGACTTCGGTGATCACCAGCGTTTTACCCTGAAGTGGGCAGTGCTGGTTTGCATGTGCATACTGATCGCCGCCTTGCTGATGGGGACTTTTCCGCTGTTCAGCACTCTATAAGCCCAAGACTCACCATGACGGGTCCAGGCTTTGTTGTTTGAAGCCCGGGCCCTTCGTGGTTTAACACATCCACAAAGGAATACACATGGAATGGCTGACCAACCCTGAAATCTGGGTTGCCTTCTTCACCCTGACCGCCCTGGAAATCGTTCTGGGTATCGATAACATCATCATGATTTCGATCCTGGTCAGCCGCATGCCCAAGCACATGCAGGCGCGCACACGGATTTTCGGCCTGGCACTGGCCATGGTCACGCGGATTCTGTTGCTGCTGTCGATCACTTGGGTCATGCGCCTTACCGCCGACTTGTTCGAAGTGTTCGGCCAGGGTATTTCCGGGCGTGACCTGATCCTGTTCTTCGGTGGTCTGTTCCTGCTGTGGAAGAGCTCGCAAGAGATGTACCACGCGCTGGAAGGTGAAGACGAAACCAATGAGGAGCCGGGCGGCAAGGGCGGCAACTTCCTCTACACCATCATTCAGATCGCGATCATCGACATCGTGTTCTCGCTGGACTCGGTTATCACCGCTGTGGGCATGGTGTCCCACGTACCGGTCATGGTCGCGGCGATCGTCGTTGCCGTGCTGGTGATGATGTGGGCTTCCGGCACCATCAGCGAGTTCATCGACAAGCACCCGTCGCTGAAGATGCTGGCGCTATCGTTCCTGTTGATCGTCGGTACTGTGCTGATTGCTGAATCCCTCGACGTTCACGTGCCAAAAGGCTACGTCTACTTCGCCATGGCGTTCTCGCTGGCGGTGGAAGCGATCAACATCAAGATGCGCACCGCGATGGCGAAAAAGCGCAAGCAGCAGGATCCGGTGAAACTGCGCAAGGACATTCCGGGTCAGTAACCCGAATGCGCTGCGCTGACTACGTCAGTCAGTGAGTGCGCAAAACCTGTGGGAGCGAGCTTGCTCGCGATAGAGGCCTGTCAGTCAACATCAATGTTGAATGTGATGGCCTCATCGCGAGCAAGCCGCTCCCACATTTTTTTTGCTCTGTGATTACCCTGGCGGATCGAGGTTATCCAGCACTCGATTCACGGCCAATTCCCCCAGCATGATGCTTTGCTGAATCCCCAGCAGAGTGCTGCGCTGTGGGCCATCCAGAAACCCTGCGAAATCACTGGCCATTACGCTGGCTGACGCCAACGATTCGCAGGCGTGCGCGAGTAAGGTTTCGTTATCGACCTTGGGGTCTATGAAGAAAATGCTGCTGGGTTTGCGCGGCGGGAAGTCGTGGGGGACCGGATCGGTGTCCGGTGGGTTGGGCGTTACCTTGAACATAGATAGAACTCCAGTACTGATTACGTGGAGCCATCACTCTCGCTACCAAACGAAGGGTGGCGGCCATACACAGGTTGGTAGACCGGAGTACTGGAACCGGCGCCCCCGAAGGGACCCTGCGCATGGCCACCATAAAGCTGCGACCTGAATAAGCGTCCGCAAGAAGTGGCTATGCGCCAGACTCCGGGCTACCAAACCCGATCACTGTTTTTCAGCGACTGGGAAACGATAGAGACCCAGGCCAAGGCGCACAAGCCGGCGGATTCTGGCGTAACCGTAGGCAACGACGCAAGGTGTTGTAGCCTCCGAGAAGTAACTCTGGGTGTCATTAAACATGTGTCGTAGAGCGCGTGAATCACATCAACGCAGTTGAAGAATTAGCCGACAGCTCTTTCCAAAGGTTGACGCACAGAGTTCTGGTGTTTAGCGTCCCCCGCTCGCCGCGCGCCTCACGGACCCCACCACCTGCCCGCTTCCAGGCACGGCACCAACCCCATCGCCAGCGGCTCACCCGATGTCTTTTTCAACGGTCTCGCCGCCGCTCGGGTCAGCGACAAATGCACCTGCGGTCAGGCCCTCAGCGGTGGATTCTCTTCAACGGTGTTCGTCAACGGCCTGAACGCCATGACCCTCGACAGTACCGCCAGCCATGGCGGCGTGGTGATCGGCGGCTCCGGCAACGTCATCATCGGCAGCGGTCACACCGCCGCACCATTCATTCCGCCCCTGCCGATCATTGGTCAGCCCTTGGTCGAATTCAAAGCCGTCAGCGCCGGCAATGGCGAACCGATTGCCGAACAGGACTACGAAATCGAAACCGCCGAAGGCCGCATCGTCAAAGGCCAGACCAACGCCCTGGGCATGACCCAAAGCGTCGCCACCTTACAGCCCGACCTCGCCGTAGTCCGCTGGACTGTCTGACGCCTCAAGGAAGAATGAAATGACCGGCCAATGCATCGCTCCAGACGACCTGGACATGAAAAAACTCTGGGACAGCACCTGCGAACTGCCCGCCTGCAAACGCGAAACCACCAAGGGCGGTCCCAACCCGAAAACCCGTGTCGAAGTGCCGTTGCTAACCTGTAACTGCCTCTGGCGCAGGTTTCAGAAAGAAGCCGAAGAATGGGTCGCACCGGGCGGCGTACTGATTGCCGACCCGCAAGCTCGCAACCGCAAGATCAACGCCGCGTATGCGCAGTTGTGGCTGGCGGATAACCGGTTTCAGTGGGCGGGGTTGGCGGCGTTTGCTTCGAAGCAGGTGGGGTGTGGGTTGATTCATGCCACCAAGTTGCAAACGGCTATTGCGGCGCAGAAGGCTGCGCAAGAGAAATTGCGAACGGGTAAGTCGGAAACCATTTTCGAAGGGTTTGGGTTCAAGCTCAGTAAGACAGATCCAGAAATCGAGAAAGAATTAGCGAAAGCCAAAGCGGCCAATCCTCTTCCTACTGATGATATTACCTTCGGCGACAGCTCCCGTTCCGCTATTCAGCAGCAGTTGGACTACGTGTATGAAATGCTTGCCCTCGGTAACACCTCACTGTTTCTGGATGTTTATCCGCTGCATCGATTTTTTATGGTGCGGGGCTATAAGGAAATGGAGAAATGCTTGAAGAGCCGTCGCGGCATTCTGAAAGATGTGATGTGGCCGATTGCAGGGAAGGTGGAGTTTGGTGTTGATGCAGGCGAGATATATCGGACCTTTGAAGCCATTGATGGCGGCGACATTGCCGAGAGCGTAAGGCAGATGGCGCGTCATGAACAATTGAATATCTTGCAACCAGCCATGTACGAGGACACCCACTTCGCAGCGCTGATGCGTAGCACGCACGCAGGTAACTATGTGTCTGTGGTAACAGGGTTGATGTCCGGCGCGGCAGAAGAAATTCAATTAACGCTGGCTAGTCAATGTAAAGCACCTGATAGCAGGCAGGTTTCATTTTCCAAGAACCCTGTGGCTAATCTTGCGGACAAAGATCAGCGGATGGAGTTCGTATTACGTGCAGCCAGTCAATTTGACAATTTGCTTAAAAATCCCGCAACTCGTGCTCAGTTGAAGCAATCGATTACGGACATTGCCAATGGAGGCGGGATCAAGTGATGAAGTTTTCACGTCGAGCGCTGATTATCGCGACTGGGTCAGTTGTCTTGTTGGCGGGTGCTATAGCGTATTTCATGTCCAGTTCCGCCACGCTCTATGCCCATGTCGGCAAAGCATATGCCGAGGTCGTCAAAGACTCTACTTTCCCCGTCGAGCGCCAAACCGCGGTTTACCCAAGCGAACCTCCCGAAGTTGACTCCACCTGGATAAGCAGTCCGGTCGTCATTACGTTTGATGATCCTGAACATGGCTTTACCTTGCCCCAAACCATCTACGGGGCTGTGGGTTACAACAAGGGAAAAGTGGATGGCATCACTACGTCTCCGATGGTGGAGACGTTACCTTTCGCCCAAACAGCAAAACTGTTGGGCGAGCTGCAATCCCTGTTCAAAAAGACCGGTTGGACACCTGAGTTGGCTGAAGGTAACGACTGGATAAAAGTATCGAGTGATGAAGAGAAACGACAGTTACAAGCCAAGCTGTTTGATCAGGCTGATGGAGTAATTCTTCTGATTCCCAACAAATACAGTCTGTTACTGCACATCAAATGCTACGCCCGCTGTGATGAGCGAGACGCCGAAACAGCCAGGTATCTGATCGACATAGGGCTGAGCAGGGATCATTTCAGCGATTGAGTTCTCCCCCCGATTTTAGGGCTGCTGCGCAGCCCAGCGGGAGCAAGCTCCCTCGCCACAGGTTATGGTCGCGTAACCTTTCAACTGAGGGGCTGAGATCTATGGGCCCCTTTTTCACCTCGGCATCAACCTGTTTTCATGACAGTTTTGTTTCAATCGCTTCTTTAGCTGTGCGATGCTGGCGCGCAGACCGTTAGCCAACTACAGCTTAAGTACAGAACGTAGAAGAACGCGCGGCACCGTCAACTTGCCCCTTTGGGGCGCTACCACCACAGGGGGCCTGCATGCTCACCCTGCTCAATTTGTTATCTGCCGTGGCCTTGTTGATTTGGGGCACGCACATCGTCCGAACCGGCATCCTGCGGGTCTACGGTTCAAACTTGCGCCACGTGATTGGCCGGAACATGTCCAAGCGCTTGCTGGCGTTCATCTCGGGGATCGTCGTGACGGCGATGGTCCAGAGCAGCAACGCCACCGCCATGCTCGTCACCTCCTTTGTCGGTCAGGGCCTGATGGCGCTGACCCCGGCCCTGGCGACGATGCTCGGGGCCGATGTCGGTACCGCGCTGATGGCGCGGGTGCTGACCTTCGATCTGTCGTGGCTATCGCCGCTGCTGATCTTTCTTGGGGTGATTTTCTTCCTGTCGCGCAAACAGACCCGGGTCGGACAGATGGGCCGGGTCAGTCTCGGCCTGGGGCTGATCATCCTGGCGCTGCAACTGATCGTCGAGGCTGCCGCGCCGATTACCCAAGCCCAAGGCGTGAAAGTGATTTTCGCCTCGCTCACCGGCGACATCTTGCTGGATGCCCTGGTCGGCGCCCTGTTTGCGATGGTTTCCTACTCCAGCCTGGCCGCCGTCCTGCTGACCGCGACCCTGGCCGGTGCCGCAGTGATCAGCCTGCCTGTGGCCATCGGCCTGGTGATCGGCGCCAACATCGGCAGCGGCATCCTTGCCTTCCTCAGCACCAGCATGCAGAACGCCGCTGGCCGTCAGGTGGCGTTGGGTAGCCTGCTCTACAAACTGATCGGCCTGTTGCTGATCATCCCGGTACTCGACCCGTTAGTGCACTGGATCGACAGCCTGGACTTCAGCCCTCAGGAAATGGTCATCGGCTTTCACCTGCTCTACAACACCGCGCGCTGCCTGATCTTGCTGCCCAGTGTCGGGGCGATGGCCAGGCTTTGCGCGTGGCTGCTTCCGGAGCGGCCGGAAATCAACGGCACCGCCAAACCGCGGCATCTTGATCCAACAGCGCTGGTCACGCCCAGTCTGGCGCTGGCCAATGCCGCCCGGGAAACCCTGCGCATCGGCGACCTGATCGACAACATGCTCGAGGCCATGCTCGACGTGCTGAACGGAAAGCAAACCGCCATTACCCAGGAAATGCGGCGCCTGACCGATGATGTTGAATCGCTTTACAGTGCGATCAAGCTCTATCTGGCGCAAATGCCCCGCGAGGACCTCAGCGAGCAGGACAGCCGGCGTTGGGCAGAAATCATCGAGTTGGCGATCAACCTTAAACTCGCCAGCGACGTCATCGAACGCATGCTGCGCAAGGTTCAGCAGCAGAAAACCTCGCAGCGCCGGTCTTTTTCCGAGGTTGGCCTGGAAGAACTGGCGGGGCTGCACAGTCAGTTGATTTCCAACCTGCGCCTCGGCTTGTCAGTGTTCCTCAGTGCCGATAAGGAAAGTGCCCGCCAGTTATTGCGTGAGAAACGTCGCTTTCGCGCACAGGAACGGCGCCTGGCCCATGCTCACGTCAGCCGATTGCAACGTAAGATCGTGCAGAGTATCGAGACCAGTTCGTTGCATCTTGAGTTGATTGCCGACATGAAGCGTCTGAATTCGCTGTTTTGCAGCAGCGCGTATGTGGTGCTGGAAACTTCCGACACCGGCGCCCTGGCTGTCGACGATTTCGCTGACATCACGCATTCGCCTTGAACGTCTGGCAGAGTGGTCAGTCAGTAACATTGATTCAGCATGAAGGCCGCCTTCGCGAGCAAGCTCGCTCCCACAGTGGATCCTCGGTGTACTCGGAAATTGTGTCCGACTCAGATCACCTGTGGGAGCGAGCCTGCTCGCGAAGGCGGCCTGGCTGACGACACGGATCTCCGATTGGTTGCCTGGAAGCTTGCTATGCGTTGTCTGTTGTTCGCCTGTCTGTTGCTTGGCTCATTCCCTTCATTTGCCCTGGATCGCTTTCAGGTCGAGGGCTATACGCTGCCCAACGGCCTGCAATTGCTGCTCAAACCCGGCACCGAGCGTGGGCATGTGGCGATTCGTCTGGTGGTCGGCGTCGGCATCGATGATTTCAGCTGCGCCGACAAGGAGCTGCCGCACCTGCTTGAGCACTTGCTGTTCAGCGGCATCGACGCCACGGGCGAAGGCGGGCTGGAAGAGCGCATGCAGGCCTTGGGTGGCGAGTGGAACGCTTACACCAGCAATGCCGACACGACGTTCGTCATTGAAGCCCCGGCGAAAAACCAGCGCAAGGTCCTCGACCTGCTGCTGGCGCTGCTGACCCAGACCCGAATCGACGACAACGCCATCAACGCCGCCAAACAAGTGGTCGAGCGCGAGGACGGCGGCCATTACTCGCACCTGCAACGCTGGCTGGATCGCCAGGATCTTGGCCACACGGCGAGTAATCAGCTGGCGGTGGAACTGGGCCTCAAATGCCCCGAGCGGCCTGAGGTCGATCACCTGACCCGCGAACAAGTGGAGACGGTACGAAAGGCCTGGTACGCGCCCAATAACATGACCCTGATCGTCGTCGGCGACCTTGAGCGCTTGCTGCCGGCCTATCTGGAACGGACTTATGGCGCGCTTGAAGCGGTCGACCCGACTGATCACCCGCCCCTGCCGGCCATCCAGGCCAGTGCTGCCCATGAGCGCACCCTGAGTCACGGTTTTGTCGGCGGCAGTGCCAAGTTGCATTGGCTGGTGCCAGAGCCGGTGCTGGAAGACCAGCACGACGAAACCTTCGACTTGCTCAAGGACTATCTGGACTGGGCGCTCTACCGCCAGCTGCGCCTGACTCATAGCTTGTCCTACGGGCCTTCGGCCGAGCGCGAGGTGTTTGGCGGTGTGGGCTTCATGAGCCTGAACGCAGACCTTGAGCGCGATGACGTGTCCAAGGCCGAAAAGGTGCTGGATGATCTGAAGGCTGGGTTGCTCAGGGACG
This sequence comes from Pseudomonas sp. F01002, assembly GCF_004402115.1. NCBI lineage: Bacteria > Pseudomonadati > Pseudomonadota > Gammaproteobacteria > Pseudomonadales > Pseudomonadaceae > Pseudomonas > Pseudomonas sp. F01002. The sequence goes on from NZ_SOPU01000018.1 coordinate 689,634, forward strand.
GTCTCAATGCCAACACCTTCAACCGCCTCAAGCAGGCCGCCATTGCCCGCCAGGCCTGGGCCGTGCAAGGCAACAGCGCGTTGGCCGATTATTACTGGAGTGCCCTTGGGGACTACGAGGACGGCCGTTTCGCCAACCCGGCCAAGGAACTGCAAGGGGTGACGCTGGAGGAAGTGAACAAGGCCATGCGTGAGTTGCTCATGCAACCGGGGTATTTACGCATCGAGAAACCGCTGATGAGTGATGACCAGTTGATGTGGGCGATTGGCGGGGTGTTGGGGCTCATCGTATTGATGCTGCTGGGTTGGCGCTTGCATCGAAGGGCACCACGAACCGTGTAGCAGCTGCCGAAGGCTGCGTTCGGCTGCGAAGCAGTCGCAAATCCGTTACGTCAGATATATCTGATGGACCGGGTTGAATGGTTTACGACTGCTCCGCAGCCGAACGCAGCCTTCGGCAGCTGCTACACGGGTTTTGTGATCGGACCGCAGCCCCTCGCCACGCCGACCCACGGCGGTTACCCTGTCGGGGATTTTTCCCACGACTATTGCGAACCGCCGAATGCCTACTCTGACCCTATACGTCCAGCGCATCCTGGAATTGATGAAGCGCTACCCAGGGGTCATTGCGCTCGGTGGTTTCATTTCCGGGGTCGGCAGCTTCATTCTGGTGGATCGCCAGCAAGGTCTGGCGACCTGGATCACCACCATCATGCTGGTCAGCTGGATCTGGCTGATGCTGGAAAACAGCCTCACCAAGCTGTTCGCCAGGATCTTCAAACGCGAAATACCCCAGCCTCTGCTGCGTTACGCCACGCAGATGATCCACCAGGAGAGCCTGTTCTTCGTCCTGCCGTTCTTTTTTATCACCACCACCTGGAACAGCGGCCAGCTGTTCTTCACCGGTCTGCTGGGCATCGCCGCGCTGATTTCCATCATCGACCCGCTCTACTACAAATGGCTGGCCCCCCGGCGCTGGGCGTTCCTGGCGCTGCACACACTGACGCTGTTTGCTGCACTGCTGACCGCCCTGCCCGTCATCCTGCACCTGACCACCGCTCAGAGCTTCAAACTGGCCCTGGGCACCGCCGTCGTGCTGTCGTTCCCGAGTCTGGCGTCGATCTTCCCGATTCGTACCGTGCGCAATGCGCTGGCGATTTTGAGCATCACCGTGGGTATCGGTGGCGTTGGCTGGGTGCTGCGTTCGTGGGTTCCGCCGGCGACGCTGTGGATGACCGACGTGGCCATCAGCACGCAAATGCAGGACCGCACACCTGGCAAGAGTCTGGAAGAAGTCAGCGCAGACCAGATCCGTGGTGACGGGCTATATGCCTACACCGCGATCAACGCCCCGCGCGGTCTGGATGAGCGGATCTACCACGTGTGGCAGTTCAACGGCAAAGAGGTCGACCGCATCCCGCTGGATATCCACGGCGGGCGTAAGGAAGGCTATCGGGCCTGGACCCACAAGCAGAATTTCCCCGGCAACCCCGCAGGTAAATGGCAAGTTCGGGTGTTGACCGAAGATGGCCAGGTCATCGGTGTGTTGCGCTTCGTGGTAAAGGACAACAAGCCTGCGACTGCCGCAAAGTAACCCGTTCGTGCTATTACGTAGAGCTGCGTAATAGCCGATAAAGCACGGAGCTTATGACCAGCAGCACAATGGCCGGTAGCGCCCGACTGGACACCTCTCACTCCCCTGCTCAGTTGCGGGTAACGGGTGACTGGACGCTTGTCCATTACGCCGATCTCAAGCACCTGAGCGAAAAGCTCCGCGGCCAATACGACGACAGCACTCACATCGACCTCAATGGCCTCGGCGCGCTCGACACCGCCGGCGCGTCGCTGCTGGTGGAGTTGCTGGGGTCCGAGCGTTTGGGCCGATCCGCCGAACATCCCGATTGCACACTGTCCTCTGCCGACCGTGCCTTGTTGCAGACCGTCTATTGCTCGCTGACCGACTTCTGCGTGCCGATCAAGGAACCGGAAATCAGCGTCGGCATTCAACTGCTGACCCGCATCGGCCGCGCGGTCGACGCGATCTGGCAGGACACCCTGCAACTGCTGGGTTTCGTCGGCCTGATTCTGGAAACCATCGCCCGCAATCTGTTTCGCCCCAAGCGCTGGCGCATTACGCCGATGGTGGCGCACATCGAACAGACCGGCCTCGACGCCGCCCCCATCGTCGCCCTGCTGACCTTTTTGGTGGGCGCCGTGGTGGCGTTTCTCGGGGCGACGGTGTTGGCGAGTTTTGGCGCGAGTATTTTCACCGTGGACCTGGTGGCGTTCTCCTTCCTGCGCGAATTCGGTGTGTTGCTGACCGCGATCCTGATGGCCGGCCGCACCGCCAGTGCGTTCACCGCGCAGATCGGCTCGATGAAAGCCAACGAAGAAATCGACGCCATCCGTACCTTGGGCCTGGACCCGATGGAGCTGCTGGTGGTGCCGCGAGTCTTGGCCCTGCTGGTCGCGCTGCCGATGCTGACCTTTCTGGCGATGCTCTCGGGGATTGTCGGCGGCGGTGTGGTTTGCGCGGTGGCGCTGGATATCTCGCCAGCGATGTTCCTGTCGCTGCTGCAAACCGACATCGGTGTTCAGCACTTTTTGGTGGGGATCGTCAAAGCGCCGATCTTCGCGTTCCTGATCGCCGCCATCGGCTGTCTTGAAGGCTTCAAAGTCAGCGGCAGCGCCGAGTCCGTCGGCGCGCACACCACGTCCAGCGTGGTCCAGTCTATTTTCGTGGTGATCGTGCTCGACGCCGTGGCCGCGCTGTTTTTCATGGAGATGGGCTGGTGAGTCGACTACCCCGAGCGCCCTCTGAGGCGGTGATCGAAGTCCGTGGGCTGTGCAATCGCTTCGGTCGCCAGAGCGTGCATGAGAACCTTGATCTGGATTTGTACAAGGGCGAAATTCTTGCCGTGGTCGGCGGTTCCGGCAGCGGTAAATCGGTGCTGTTGCGCAGCATCGTCGGCTTGCGCCAGCCCAGCGAAGGGGTGGTGAAGGTCTTCGGCAAAAACCTGCCAACGCTGTCTGAACACGAGCGCTCGATGGTCGAACGGCGCTTCGGCGTGCTGTTCCAGAAAGGCGCCCTGTTCTCTTCGCTGACGGTCACCGAGAACGTCGCCCTGCCCCTGATCGAGCATGCCGGTTTGAGCCGAGAGGACGCCGAACACCTGGCGGCAGTGAAAATGGCCTTGGCCGGGTTGCCGCTGTCGGCAGCCGACAAGTACCCCGCTTCGCTGTCCGGCGGCATGATCAAGCGTGCGGCACTGGCCCGGGCGCTGGCGCTGGACCCGGACATCCTGTTTCTCGACGAACCCACCGCTGGCCTCGATCCGATTGGCGCGGCCGCGTTCGATCAATTGATCCTGACCCTGCGCGATGCGTTGGGCCTGAGTGTTTTTCTGGTGACCCACGACCTCGACACGCTCTACACCATCACCGACCGCGTGGCGGTGCTGGCGCAAAAGAAAGTGCTGGTGGCGGATGCGATCAACAAGGTGTCGGAAACCGACGATCCGTGGATTCACGAATACTTCCATGGCCCTCGCGGCCGCGCGGCGCTGACCGCCGCTCAACAGCTTAAGGAGGTCTGACATGGAAACCCGAGCCCATCATGTATTGATCGGCCTGTTCACCGTGATTGTGGTGGCGGGCGCCCTGCTCTTCGGCTTGTGGCTGGCCAAGTCCAGCGTCGACACCGAGTTCAAGGATTACGAAATCGTCTTCAACGAGGCCGTCAGCGGCCTGTCCAAGGGCAGCGCCGTGCAGTACAGCGGGATCAAGGTCGGCGACGTGGTGACCCTGCGCCTGGACCCGAAAGACCCGCGCCGGGTGCTGGCACGGATTCGTCTGGGTGGTGATACGCCGATCAAGGAGGACACCCGGGCCATATTGGCGCTGACCGGGATCACCGGCACCTCGATCATTCAGCTCCGCGGTGGTACACCGCAGAGTCCGAAGCTCAAGGGCAAGGACGGTGAATTACCGACGATTATTGCATCGCCCTCGCCTATCGCTCGCTTGTTGAACGACAGCGGCGACCTGATGGCTGGCGTGAACATGCTGATGCATAACGCCAACCAGATGTTTTCCTCGGACAACGTCGAGCGCATCAGCAATACCCTTGAGCATCTGGAGCAAACCACCGGCACCATCGCCGACCAACGCGGCGATATCCGCCAGGCGATGCAGCAACTGGCCTCGGTCGGCAAACAGGCCGGCGCCATGCTGGAACAGACGTCGGCGCTGATGCGCAACGCTAATGGCATGCTCAATGATCAAGGCAAGCAGGTGTTCGGCAGTGCCGAGCAGGCGATGAAGTCGCTGGAGCAGAGCAGCGCGACCATCAACACGCTGCTCACGACCAATCAGGATTCGCTCAACAGCGGCATGCAAGGCCTCAATGGTCTGGCTCCGGCGGTGCGTGAACTGCGCGACACCCTGACGTCGTTGCGGGCTATTTCCCAGCGTCTGGAAGCCAACCCCACCGGTTATTTGCTGGGTAATGACAAGAACAAGGAGTTCACGCCATGAAGCTGACTCACCTCGCCCTCCTCGCCGGCTTCATTGTGCTCAGCGCCTGCTCGATCCTGCCCAAGTCCGAGCCGTCCGATGTCTATCGGTTGCCTTCGGCCCAGAGCAGCGCATCGGCCAGTCACGGGACGCCGCAGCGCTGGTCGTTGCGTCTGACCAAGCCGCAGGCCAGCGAAGCCTTGAACAGCCCAAAGATCGCCGTGATCCCTCAAGGTGACCTGATCAGCAGCTACAAGGCTTCGCGCTGGAGCGACCCGGCACCGGTGTTGCTGCGCAATCGTCTGTTGGATGGTTTCCAGCGTGATGGTCGGGTGACATTGCTGAGCACCGACGACAGCAACTTCCAGGCGGATCTTGAACTGGGCGGTAGCCTGCAGGCATTCCAGACTGAATACCAAGGAACGAACGCGAGCGTCGTCGTGCGTCTGGATGCGTTGCTGGTGCGCGGTTATGACCAGCGAATCCTCGCCAGCCGACGCTTCGAAGTGCGCCAGCCGTTGAGCGATGCGAAGGTGCCGGCGGTGGTGGCCGGGTTTGGCCAGGCCAGTGATCAACTGACGGCACAGGTGGTGGCTTGGGCGGTGGAGCAAGGGCAGAAAGTCGCGCTACCGCTCAGACCTTGAGGCCAACGCAAACCCAATGTGGGAGCGGGCTTGCTCGCTCCCACAAGGGTTTTGTGGTTAGCCAAAGAACCAGTAACAGACGCCGATCGCGCCGAGAACGCCGGCAAACTCCGCCAGCAACGCACACCCTACCGCATGCCGCGCCCGCTGGATCCCCACCGCGCCGAAGTACACCGCCAATACATAGAAGGTCGTTTCGGTACTGCCCTGAATCGTCGCCGCCACCAGCGCCGGGAAGCTGTCCACGCCAGACGTTTTCATGGTTTCGATCAGCATCGCCCGGGCGGCACTGCCGGAGAACGGCTTGACCATGGCCGTCGGCAGCGCATCGACGAAGCGCGTGTCCCAACCGGCCCATTCCACCAGATGCCGAATCCCGTCCAGGCCAAAGTCCAGCGCGCCGGATGCCCGCAGCACGCCGACGGCACACAACATTGCCACCAGATACGGCAGCAGGGTCTTGGCCACGTCGAAGCCTTCTTTGGCGCCTTCGACGAATGCTTCGTAGACCTTCACTTTGCGTAATGCGCCGATCACCAGAAACAACATGATCAGCCCGAACAGTGTCAGGTTGCCGAGGATCGATGACAGGCCGGCCAGAGCGGTCGCTGAGAGCGTCGCCAGCAGCGCCATGAAGGCACCGAGGGCCAAGGCACCGGGAATCAGGTATGCGAGCACCACCGGGTCCCACAGGCGCAGACGCTGCATGAACGCCACCGACAGCAGCCCGACCAATGTCGAGCAACTGGTGGCGAGCAGGATTGGCAGGAACACCAGGGTCGGATCGGGCGCACCTTGCTGGGCGCGGTACATGAAGATCGTCACCGGCAGCAGGGTCAGGGAGGAGGCGTTGAGCACCAGGAAGAGGATCTGCGCGTTGCTGGCGATGGTGTCGCTGGGGTTGAGCTCTTGCAGCGCTTTCATGGCCTTTAGGCCGATCGGCGTGGCGGCGTTGTCCAGGCCCAGGCCGTTGGCGGCGAAGTTCAGCGTGATCAGGCCGATGGCTGGGTGCCCGGCCGGCACTCCCGGCATCAGCCGCAGGAACAACGGGCCCAGCGCTTTGGCCAGCCACTCGACGATCCCGGCCTTCTCGGCAATCCGCAGAAAGCCCAGCCAGAGGGTCAGGGTGCCGAACAGCAGGACCATGACCTCGACGGATAACTTGGCCATGGCGAAAATGCTTTCCACCATCGCCGCGAAGATGCCGGCGTTACCGCCGATCAGCCATTGCGCCAGTGCCGAAACGGCAGCCACGATGAAGAAGCCAAGCCACAGGCCATTAAGCATCAGTCAAATCCCCCGAAGAATGCGGCGAATGATAGCGGGGTAGCCAGAAACGACAAACCCCGGATTTCTCCGGGGTTTGTTTGTGCGATATACGCGGACCAGTGTGGGAGCGAGCTTGCTCGCGAATACGGAGTGTCAGTCGACCTATTTACTGAATGACACACCGCTTTCGCGAGCAAGCCCGCTCCCACAAGGGACCTGCTTAATTGCTGGAAATCTCGCCCACTGGCAATTTTTCCTTGCTGCGCCAGTGCGGCAGGGAGTTCCAGTAGCGCTGGCCCTTGGCGTCGTCGTACATGCCTTCCCAACGGGAGATGACCAATACGGCCAAGGCATTGCCGATCACGTTCAGTGCGGTACGGGCCATGTCCATGATGCGGTCGACACCGGCGATGAACGCCAGGCCTTCGAGTGGAATACCCACGCTGCCCAAGGTGGCCAGCAGCACCACGAAGGACACACCCGGTACGCCGGCGATGCCTTTGGAGGTGACCATCAGGGTCAGCACCAGCAGCAATTGCTGGCTGATCGACAGATCAATGCCGTAGAGCTGGGCAATGAAGATGGCCGCGATGCTCTGGTACAGGGTCGAACCGTCGAGGTTGAACGAGTAGCCGGTCGGGACCACGAAGCTGCAAATGGCTTTCGGCGCGCCGTAGGCTTCCATCTTCTCGATCACACGCGGCAGCACGGTTTCAGAGCTGGCGGTGGAGTAGGCCAGCACCAGCTCATCCTTGAAGATGCGCATCAGCTTGATCACCGAGAAGCCGAACAGGCGAGCGATCAGGCCCAATACCACGAAGGCGAAGAAGGCGATGGCGACGTATACCAGGATCACCAGTTTGGCCAGCGGCAGCAGGGACGCGAAGCCGAAGTTGGCCACGGTCACCGCGATCAATGCGAAAACGCCGATCGGGGCGTAGTTCATGATCATGTGAGTGACTTTGAACATGCTTTCCGACATGCCCTGGAACATCTTCACCAGCGGCTCGCGCAGGTCCGATTGCAGGCTCGACAGACCGAGACCGAACAATACGGAGAAGAAGATGATCGGCAGCATCTCGCCGCGGGCCATGGCCGCGAAGATATTCGACGGGATCAGGTTGAGGATGGTCTGGATGAACGCATGTTCATGCTGAACCTCAGCGGCGGTGGCCTGGTACTTGGAAATATCCACGGTACCCAGGGTGCTCATGTCGATGCCGGTGCCCGGATGGAACACGTTGGCCAACACCAGACCGACCACGATGGCGATGGTGGTAACGATCTCGAAATAAAGAATGGTCTTGAGGCCGATACGCCCGAGCTTCTTCGCGTCGCCGACGCCTGCAATACCGACAATCAAGGAGGAGATCACGATCGGGATCACAATCATCTTGATCAGACGGATAAAGATATCGCCTGCCGGTTGCAGGACGTTGCTGACCCACCAGGCCTTTTCGGCACTGAAATGGTTGAGCAGCGCACCGATTGCAATCCCCAATACCAGACCGATGAGGATCTGCCAGGCGAGGCTAAGCTTTGCCTTCTTCATATCTTTACCCTTACTTGCGTTTGACTCAGACAGATGCAAGAACTGGAACGCTTGTGGCGAAAAAGTCTTGTGCATCGGCCCCCGTATAAGGTGCCCCGGAGCGCTTGTTATCGGCTCTCTGGCAGGCGAAAAAAGGCGCAACTATTCAGATGCAAGGAAGCAACGTCTAATGCCGTAAACGCCTACCCTATGCCGAATCGGCATGAGCTTTTTTAACTGAAACTCGCGTCCCAACCGGTTCGAATACGACATTTCGGCAGGCATAAGTGCCGTGAACCGGCCATCGTAGAGGAGGTTGGTTGTTTTTTGATCAAGGGAATGTGGGCTAAAACTAGGGAAAAAGCCTACGTTCAAGCGCGAAAATTCTCGGTCTTTGAGGCGCAGTTTTCTCGATATACGGTCACCAAGAAACACCGCGAAATGGTTTTGCGAGGAATTAGCGGAGGAGGCGAGCAGAACGCTCTAAGACAAGACTTTGCGCTGAGGAAGCTCTTCGCAAGTCCGTCGATCTATGAGTGACCGGCGAACTTGCGTCGCAGCTTCTGCCTGACTCGGCCCTTGCGCAGGCACTCCCTGTACCCGTAGGTCACTCCGCCCCTGAAACAGGCAGAACGTCCCGGCCCCTTGATCATGCGTCTACCTTCCTCGGGTAGCGCAGTGGAAAGAAGCCATGTTGCTTCTTTCATGTTACGAATTCAGTACCAGTGTGGATCTTTCTTCCATGGCACTGCCGCCCAGAAGCAGGGCGGCTGCCAGTGTCTTTAACAAAACGCTCATATTCACCCTCGACCGCGACGGCCAAAGAAGAAGGAAACAATGAACATCACCAGGAACACGACAAAGAGAATCTTGGCGATACCCGTGGCGGTGCCCGCGATACCACCGAAGCCCAGTACCGCAGCGATGATGGCAATGATCAAGAATGTGATTGCCCAGCTCAACATGGTGATTCTCCTTACGCTTCTATTTAGAGATGTTGCTTGTGGTGCTTTTCCCGGCGCATCGAACGCGCCAAGTTCATGTGTTTAGAACACCCAACGTTCCTGGCGAGGCATCTCATCTGCAGGCTGAGCCTGGTCGACGTCCATCATTCGCATTGGGGGGCTGTCAGCCTGGTTACTGCTGGCCGCACTGAAATGGGTTTGAGTCGGGTGCTGAATCGACAAGCGTGGCGCTTCTTGCTGCTGGCTCTGCTCCCAACGCTGAAACTGCTGGCCGCCGATCAAGGTGATTAATAGCGCCAGAACAGCAAACAGAACTTGCTGGAGATGCAGTGGCGAGATACGCAACTGGGCGGCACGTTGGCGACTCATCCTGAAGCTCCTCCCACACGGTGGTGATCTTGGTTGGGGCGGCGTCTAAATGCCCTGGTTACTCAGACCATTGCAGCCTGCATGCCAGCTTTTCATGATAATAAAAATCAATAAAATCAATTAGTTACGAATGATGTCGAATTCGGATCGGACGCATCCTGCACGATGGTCCTTTTGAAGTCGTGCGTAATGCACGATGGACTCGTAGGAACTTTCAATATTTTTGAATTGCGAGGAGGGCGTGGATGTCACAAGGGGACACCGGCAATCGCCTGCGAACCGGCTATCTGATAAAAAAACAACAAAATCAGGCGATTAGCCGTAGGGTGAGGAGAGAGCTACGCTGCTGTGGCTGGAATCGACCAGAATCAACCATGCAACTTGCCCGATTTTTCCGGGACTAACCAAGATCATTCATTAAGGAGCGTAGGAAAATGGAATCAGCCACTGAGCATCAAGGCCGCATTCTGCTGGTGGACGATGAGTCCGCCATCCTGCGTACTTTCCGTTATTGCCTCGAAGATGAAGGCTACAGCGTCGCTACCGCCAACAGCGCCGCTCAGGCTGATGCATTGCTTCAGCGCCAAGTCTTCGACCTGTGCTTCCTCGACCTGCGTCTGGGTGAAGACAATGGCCTCGATGTGCTGGCCCAAATGCGCATTCAGGCGCCGTGGATGAGGGTGGTGATCGTCACCGCTCATTCGGCCGTGGACACTGCCGTGGATGCCATTCAGGCCGGGGCCGCCGACTATCTGGTCAAGCCTTGCAGCCCCGACCAATTGCGCCTGGCCACCGCCAAGCAGCTGGAAGTGCGGCAACTGTCGGCACGTCTGGAAGCCCTTGAAGGCGAAGTGCGCAAACCCAAGGATGGCCTCGACTCTCACAGCCCGGCGATGAAAGTCGTGCTCGAAACCGCCCGCCAGGTGGCCAGCACCGATGCCAATATTTTGATTCTCGGCGAGTCCGGCACCGGTAAAGGCGAACTGTCCCAGGCCATTCACGGCTGGAGCAAGCGCGCGAAGAAATCCTGCATCACGATCAACTGCCCGTCCCTGACCGCCGAACTCATGGAAAGCGAGCTCTTCGGCCACAGCCGTGGCGCGTTCACCGGGGCCAGCGAAAGTACTCTGGGTCGTGTCAATCAGGCCGACGGTGGGACGCTGTTTCTGGACGAGATCGGCGATTTTCCGCTGGTTTTGCAACCTAAACTGCTGCGTTTCATCCAGGATAAAGAATACGAACGGGTGGGCGACCCGGTCACCCGCCGCGCCGATGTGCGCATCCTCGCGGCCACTAACCAGAACCTCGAAGACATGGTCCGCGATGGCCGTTTCCGCGAAGACCTGCTCTACCGCCTGAACGTCATCACCTTGCACCTGCCGCCACTGCGCGAGCGCAGGGAGGATATTCTGACCCTGGCCGATCGCTTTCTGGCCCGTTTCGTCAAGGAATACGCGCGCCCGGCTCGGGGCTTCAGCGACGAAGCCCGTGAAGCGCTGCTCGGCTACCGCTGGCCGGGGAACATTCGCGAACTGCGCAACGTTGTGGAGCGGGCAAGCATCATTTGTCCACAGGAACGGGTCGAGATCATTCACTTGGGCATGGCTGAAACCCCGGTCAACAACGCTCCTCGCATCGGCGCTGCGCTGAGTCTGGATGAATTGGAAAAAGCCCACATCGGAGCGGTCCTCGCCACTGCAGATACGCTGGACCAGGCCGCCAAGACCCTGGGTATCGATGCCTCGACGTTGTACCGAAAACGCAAGCAGTACAACTTGTGAGCTGTCTGCGATGAGACTGGCGATGAAGTTGCGCACGCGGCTGTTTCTGAGTATTTCCGCACTGATCACCGTGGCGCTGCTGGGGCTGTTGCTCGGGCTGGTCAGCGTGATGCAGATGGCGAGTTCCCAGGAAGCGCTGATTCGCAATAATTTCGTCACGCTCGACCTGGGACTGAAATTGCGTCAGACCTTGGGCGATCAGCTGATGATCATGCTAAGCGAGAAGCCGGATCCTCCAGCGTTCGAGGCGTCCAAGCAGCACTATTTTCAGTTGCTTGATGACGGCATTGTCCATGCCCAAGCTGGCGATGAGCGCCAGCATGGTTTCGAACAGGCAAAAACTGACTACCTGAGCTTTCTGCAGGCGTACGACCTGTCACGTGACTCGACACAGGTGTTGAGTGGCAACAAAGAACTCACCGAAAAATTCAATGCGCTGCGCAATGGTTTGATCGTCGAGCAACAGCGTGCGCTGGATAACATCAATGCCACCGAACGGCAGACTCGGGAGAGGGCGCTGCTGGTTGCCGGTCTGCTCGGGCTGGTGGGGCTGGCGGTGCTGATCATCGGCTTCGTGACCGCCCACGCTATCGCTCGACGTTTTGGTGAGCCGATCGAGGCCCTGGCCCAGGCGGCGGACAACATCGGCCAAGGCAATTTCGAAGTGACGCTACCGATTTCCTCGGCCGTGGAAATGAACCAGCTGACCAAGCGCTTCGGGATCATGGCCGAGGCCCTGCGCGAGCATCAGGCCACCAATGTCGATGAACTGCTCGCAGGCCAGCAGCGTTTGCAGGCCGTGCTCGACAGCATCGACGATGGGCTGTTGATGATTGACCGCGATGGTCGTTTGGAACACCTCAACCCAGTAGCGCAGCGTCAGTTGGGTTGGGACAGTGATCGTCTCGGTCAAGGTCTGGGTACGGCGCTTGAGCGTCCCGAGCTCGATGATCAGCTGCATCTGGTGCTGCGCGGCGGCACCCTGGAGCGGGCGCCTGAGGACCTGAGTATCGAGGTCGACGGTGAGTCTCGGTTGCTGACCTTTAGCCTGACGCCGGTCAGCCATACACAAGGTCATATTCTCGGCGCCGTAATGGTGCTGCATGACGTCACCGAACAGCGGGCGTTTGAGCGGGTGCGCAGCGAGTTCGTGCTGCGCGCCTCCCATGAATTGCGAACGCCGGTCACCGGGATGCACATGGCATTCGGCCTGTTCCGCGAGCGCGCCCACTTTGCCAAGGACTCGCGTGAAGCTGACCTGCTGGACACCGTGAATGAAGAGATGCAGCGCTTGATGCAGTTGATCAACGACCTGCTGAACTTCTCCCGCTACCAGAACGGATTGCAGAAGCTCACGTTGGCGCCGTGCGCCATCGAGGATTTGCTGGAGCAGGCCCGGGCACGTTTTGCCGGCCCTGCAGAAGAGCAGGGCATCGACCTGCTGGTGGAAGTGCAAGGGCCATTACCGCGATTGCAGGCCGATCAGCCGCAGCTGGACCGGGTGCTCGATAACCTGATCGACAACGCATTGCGCCACACCACTTCCGGCGGGCAAATACGTTTGCAGGCTCGACGCCATGGGGAACGAGTGATTATCAGCGTCGAGGACAACGGCGAAGGCATTGCCTATGGTCAGCAGGGGCGGATTTTCGAACCCTTTGTACAGGTCGGTCGCAAGAAGGGCGGTGCCGGACTCGGTCTGGCACTGTGTAAGGAAATCGTGCAGTTGCACGGCGGTCGGATGGGTGTTTATTCGCGGCCAGGGCAGGGTACTCAGTTCTATATGGCGCTGTCGGTTTAAGCCGCAGCGGCTTCAGGCTTCGTCATCGAGACGTCGGGCAGCCAATCGGCGACCACGGGTAATCAGCTCGATGAACTGCACCGCACTCAACGCATGGGCGAATAGCCAACCCTGACCGAACTTCACGCCTTCACTGCTCAGGAGCGCCGCCTGGGATTCAAGTTCGATGCCTTCGGCAATCACTTTGAGTTTCAGGGCCTGGGCCATGTGAATGATGTGCGGGGCGACACCGCTACTTGCAGCGTCATGACCCAGCGCATCGATAAACGCCTTGTCGATTTTCAGGCAATCGACTGGCAGGGTTTGCAGATAGGCGAGGCTGCAATAGCCGGTGCCAAAGTCATCAATCAGCACCTGATGCCCGACGTCCCGCAAGGCTTGCAGGTTTTCCCGGGCTACCACGACATCGATCAATCCCCGTTCGGTGACCTCAAAGGCAATTTGCTTTGCCGCGACGCGGTGCAAGGTCAGCAGTCGCGCCATTACCTGACCGATACGCGGCACCATGACGTCGCAGGCCGCCAGGTTGACCGAGATGTAAAGTTGCGGATTGGCTCGCAACAATTGACCTAGCTGCTCAAGCAGGCGTTGCAGGACGAAGTCGGTCATCTGGCGGATCTGGCCGGTGTTCTCCGCCATCGGAATAAACAGGTCGGGGCTGGTCAGGGTGCCGTCCGGCCTTCGCCAGCGCAGCAAGGCTTCTGCCCCGACACAGTTACGGCTGTCGAGGTCGAAGATCGGTTGATACAGCACCTGCAATTCGCCTCGTCGTATGGCGCCACTCAGTTCGGCGTCCAGCGACTGTCGCTGGCGCACCAGCAAAAGCACCAGAAAACCCACGCATAAGGCGAGTGCCAGGCTGGCCGGCAGCAACCACCACCAGACTGCGGGTACATGCATACCGGTGCGCGGGCTGATCAGCACCAATTGGTATTCCGGATTGTTGGTGGGCATGCGGTAAATCAAGCGGGTATGCGTCACTTGTAGCGCGTCGAGGTTTTTCGGGGGCCAGGGTTCGGTTGGTGGCCAGACCTGCGAGACACCCAGCACCGGAATCGCGCGCGTACCGTGGTCGAGCACCACCAGCAGGCTGCTTCCCGGTGGCAAGTCGACCATGTCGGTCAAATGCCCGCGAGACGTCGCGACACGAAAATTGCCGCGTCCGAGCATCAGCGCGGCGCGGTTTTCATCGGGTTCGGTGGTGGTGTTCAGCCAGTAGCTGTAGGTCGGCCCCTTGATGTCTGGCGGCCTTATCATCGACAGCCCTTCCTGGCGGGGGCGGTTGGAACAGATCCGCGAGGCGTCCATATAAGCGGCTTCGTAAACGAAGCGATAATTGAAGCTGACCTGTTGCAAGGTCGCGATCATTTCGTCATCGCAGCCGCGTAACGGCTGGGCTTCCAGGTCGTCGAGGCTTTCACGCAACTGCCCGAAAAGTTGCTCCAGACGAGCAAGGAAGCGCTCGCCCTGGGCATTCATTTCTTCGCTTTCGCTCTGCTCGACTTGATGCATGGCCACGAACAGGCTGCCGGCCATCAGGAGTGTCGCGCTCAAGGCAGCAGCTAGTATCGCCAAAAACCAAGGGCGAAAGAACCAACTACGTAGTGTCTCTCGAGCAGCAGGCATAGGGAATATCCGAAGAATTACCAATGAGTTATAGCTGCTGATTGGAAAAAAGCCCTGACCGTCGGGCGGGCGTCATTATTTTGTCTGGTTCAAGACTTGTATAAGCGCCGCGGTTTGCGCATCCGGGGTGCCGTCGAAACGTGACGGTCGGAAATGCATCTGGAAGGCCGCAATCACATGACGTGTCGCAACATCCAGTTCGCCGGTTTGCGGCGTGGGATAACCCGCGCGGGCCAGCTGTGCCTGAAACCAGCTGATGGTTGGCAGTTGTACTTCGAACTGTGCTAGTTGACGCGTTACGGCCTGCTCGTTCGGCCAGATTCCCAGGCCTTCGGCAGCCAGACGCTTCCAGGGGAACAGCGGCCCCGGATCAAGCTTGCGCAGCGGGGCGATGTCGCTGTGGCCGATGATGCTGCGGGGATTGATGGCGTAACGCTTGCTGATGTCCTTGAGCAGGACGATCAGGGACTGGACCTGGTCTTCGCTGTAGGGGTACCAAAGGCGCCCGGTAGGGGTGTCTTTAAAACCCGGATTGACGATTTCGATACCGATGGAGCTGGAGTTCAACCAGGTCCGGCCCTGCCATTCGCTTTCCCCGGCGTGCCAGGCTCGGAGGTTTTCATCCATCAGCTTGTAGATGGTGGCGCCCTTGTCGTCGCCAATCAGATAGTGGCTGCTGACGTCGCCGTGGGTCAGCAGTTGCAGCGAGCGTTCCAGTGAAGCGTTGGTGTAGTGCACCACCACGAACTGAATGCGGCTGTCGTAATTGGCTGAAGGGTGACGGGTGTCGAACCGGGGGCCGCTGGCACAACCGGCCAACAGAATCAGCGACACGATGAGAGCTAAGTATTTCATGGCAGAAGGCAATACACGCAGGACAGTAATGCAACAGTGTAACGTACTGTCTTGCGCGCAGAAGGCCGACGCGAAGTTTTAAACAAAATGGAACAATTGACCGTCAGCCCAGTGCCACTTGGTTACGGCCGGCATGTTTCGCGCGATATAGAGCCTGATCGGCTCTTTTAAGGACCAGATCGCTATGTTCGCCGGGTTTGAATGCAGTCAGGCCCATGGAAATGGTGATGGTTACTGGCTCGCCCTTGAAGTGGAAAGGGCAGGCTTCGATCGAGGCGCGCAGCTTTTCCAGCAGTTTCGCACCAGCAGCTGGCACTGTGTCTGGCATCAACAGGACAAACTCCTCACCGCCGAACCGGGCGATGAAATCCGTCCCACGCAGGCGCTTGCGTAGCACGCTGGCAATGATTTTCAGTACTTTGTCGCCCGCCAGGTGGCCATAGTTATCGTTAATGCGTTTGAAATGGTCGAGGTCGAGCATTGCCAGCAACAGGGTGTTGTCGTGTTGCTGCCATTGGTTGATTTCGTGATCCAGCCGTTCGCTCCAGGCGGCCCGGTTAGGCAGACCGGTCAGCGGGTCGATCAACGCCTTCTGACGCTGCTCTTCAAGATGCTCGCGGTAGCCCAGGGCTTCCTGCTCCATGTGCGCAACGCGTTCGGCCAGACCATGGAGGCGGGCTGCGACTTCCTGCTCGCGCTCGTCACGCTGTTTCTGGTGCTGGTCCATGGTGCCGAGCAGGCCTTCCAGATGGTTTTCCAGGACGTGCTTGAGATCGTCCAGGTCGGCGGCTTCCTGCATGCTGCTCTGCAAGCCGTCGACCTGCTCGCGGATCTGCGTGTCCATCTCACGTGCGGCGGAACGGTTGTCGGCATGGCCTTCGCTGGCGGCTTGCAAGTTGCTTTGGAACGACTCGAGGCGTTCGTTTAGCTGTTGCAAGTAGGCTTCGAATTCATGCTGGCCACTGTCGGTGATTGCCAGCATCAAGGTTGCCAGATCGTCGAGGATTGGCAGCAGTTCGTACCAATTCAAACCGTTTTGCAGGCGATCACGCATCGCTTCGGCTTGCGGACGATGACGCTCGGGCAGCGTCAGGTCGTCGAGCAGGCCCAGTAGCGTGTCTTCGATATGCTTGGCCACCGAGCTGTAGGACGGCTCGGGTGAGTCCGGCAGGGCGTAGAGGACATCCGGCTCGGATTGTTCAGTGTCTACGGCTGCCAACACTTCGGCCAGGGCCGGGGGCAACGGCAGGCTGTCGAGATAGACCACCGGGGTCAGTTCGTCGGGATTGATAGCCGGTTGAGCCTGTATTTCTGGCTCGATGATTGATGGAGCGGGTTCTTCTGGATGTTCTATGTCCGGTTGCGGTTGCGGTTGCGTCTCTGGAGTCTGGGCGGGTGCTCGCTCCGGCTCAAGCACCGGCGGGACAAACGCTACAACTGCAGGAGAAGGCGCTGCTGCGGGTGGAGCCTCGATCGTCGTTGGCTCGGATGCAGTAGCGGGCGCGGCAACTTGTGCGACCGCCACTTGCGGCTTATCGATCTCTGGCGCGAGATCGACGGTTACCTGTGGTGTCTCGGCATGAGGCACAGCAACCGCTTCGGCTGGCTGCGGGGCGGTTGTCGGGAAGGTGCCGGAGGCAATCTGTGATGCCGCTTCATCCGCTTCACGGCTACCAAACAGTCGCTGCAGCAAACCAAGGCGACCGGGTTCTGCCGGGTTTTCAAGCTGATTCAGGGCTTTGCCTTGCAGGCCGCTCAGTTCGCTGAGCAGCAACGGAATTTCGCGCGCCTGCCCGACTCTTGCCTCCAGATGCTTGGCGAAGTTTTTCAGCGGCCGGCTTACTTCGCGGGGCAGCGGTAATGTTTGCAGCTGCGAGACCAGCGCGGTCAATGCAGCGCTGGTCTGATTAACCCGGGTTTCCCGGCGTTGTTCGGAGTCAAGCACGGCTTTTTCCAGCCGCGGAAGCAGGGCGGCCAGGCCGGCGTCCATGTCGTCGGTGCGCACGACTTCACGCATTTCCTTCATGCATTGGTCAACGACGCGGTCGGTGCCCTCGGCTGCCAGCGTGCTGCGCACCAGGCCACGACGCAGCAGATCGAGCCGGGCGTCCCATCGACGTTCGAGCTTTTCCTGTTGTTCGATGCTTTTGAGGTATTTTTCTTTCCAGCGCTGTGCTTCGTCGCTCATTCATGGGATCCGCGAGGGGCAGGACTCAACGCGGGCAATGCATCGGCCGTGAGCGAACCCGGCAGACGAATCTCTACCGCGACCGGCAGGTGATCGGAAATGGGTTGTGCCAGCACCTCGACCTTTTCAAGGGTCAGGGTGGGGCTCAGCAGAATATGGTCCAGACAGCGCTGCGGGCGCCAGCTAGGGAACGTCGCTTCCAGTTGCGGCGCGAGCAGGCCGAGGTCACGCAACGGGGAGTTTTGCAGCAAGTCACTGGCATGGGTATTCATGTCGCCCATCAGCACCTGGTGTTTATAGCCGCCGATCAACTCGCGGATGTAAGCCAGTTGCATGCTGCGGGCGCGAGCGCCCAATGCCAGGTGCATCATGACCACCACCAGCGCCTCAGGACCTTCGCCAAAGCGCACCAGAATCGCCCCGCGACCCTTGGGCCCCGGTAGCGGATGATCTTCAATCGCCCACGGACGCAGGCGGCTGAGCACACCATTGCTGTGCTGGCCGAGGCGTCCGAGATTGCGATTGAGTTGTTGATACCAGTAGGGGAATGCGCCGAGCTGGGCCAGGTGTTCGACCTGGTTGACGTAGCCTGATCGCAAGCTGCCGCCATCGGCTTCCTGCAAGGCGACCAGATCGAAGTCGCCCAGCAGATTGCCGATCTTTTGCAGATTGTCGGCACGCCCGGTGTGCGGCAACAGATGCTGCCAGCCTCGGGTCAGGTAGTGGTGATAGCGCTCGGTACTGATGCCAACCTGGATATTGAAACTGAGCAAGCGCAGACGACTGTCTGCGGGCAGGCCCGTCGACTCCAGATGATGCTCGTTGACCCGCGGATCATGCAGGCCAACGACGCGTTCAGTACCCCAGCGGCGCATGGCAGTCGCCGCGCTTAGTTGGCAGCAGCCTTGCTAGCCGCTCGCTCTTTGTCGATCAGCTTGTCGGCCAGTTGCAATGCTTGCTCGGCGCCGCCGGCAGAGCCCACGTCGAAGCGATACTTGCCGTTGACGATCATGGTCGGAACGCCGGAGATTTCGTACTTTTTGGCCAGGTCAGTGGCCTTGACGATCTGGCCCTTGATGGCGAAGGAGTCGAAGGTGGCCAGGAACTTGTCCTTGTCTACGCCCTGAGTGGCCAGGAAGTCTGCCATTTCATTCTTGTCGACCAGCTTCTTGTGTTCTTTCTGAATTGCGTTGAACACCGCAGCGTGAACCTTGTTTTCGACGCCCATGGCTTCAAGGGTCAGGAACATCTGGCCGTGTGCGTTCCACGGGCCGCCGAACATGGCCGGAATGCGGACGAAGTTCACGTCGGAAGGCAGTTTCTCAACCCATGGATTGATCACGGGTTCGAAAGCGTAGCAGTGCGGGCAGCCGTACCAGAACAGCTCCACCACTTCGATCTTGCCAGGCACCGCTACCGGGACGGGATTGCTCAATTCGACATAAGGCGCTGCGGGTGCTTCAGCCGCTTGGGCGGTCATGCCGAACAGGCTGGCAGCGACGAGTGCGGCGCTGATGATCAGATTACGCATGCTTTACTCCTGGACAATTTTGGTCGCCTCGCGCGACCTGTTTTCAGACAGGTACTGGCGGGCTTGAGTTCTGTAGTGTAACGGCAGCGGCCACAAAAAAGGGCGGCCTAAGCCACCCTTTTTATACTTGCTGCGACGGATTAATAGAGCGTTAACGTTGCAGGAGATGTAAGCCTCGCGCGACGCCCGATTCGCCGGCCTTAGTGCAGGCCTTGAATGTAGCTGGACACTGCTGCGATATCTTCGTCGCTCAGCCTTTTTGCAATGGTCTGCATGGTTTTGGTGTCGCCATCGTTGCTGCGACCGCCTTCTTCCTTGCGGAAGTCGGTCAGTTGCTTGGCTACATACTGAGCGTGCTGGCCGCCCAGGTGCGGGAAGCCGGCGGCTGCGTTGCCCGCGCCATTTGGCGAGTGGCAACCGGTGCAGGCTGGCAGGCCCTTGGCCAGATCGCCGCCGCGGAACAATGCTTCACCGCGAGAAACGACTTTCGGGTCGGCGGCGCCAACGCTGCCTTTCTGGCTGGCGAAGTAGGCGGCGATATCGGCCAGATCCTGATCGCTCAGGTTGGTCAGCAGGCCGGTCATTTCCAGTACCGTGCGTTTGCCGGACTTGATGTCGTGTAGCTGCTTGTTCAGATAACGCTCGCCCTGGCCTGCCAGTTTCGGAAAGTTAGGCGCCATACTGTTGCCATCCGGGCCATGACAGGCGCCACATACTGCGGCTTTCGCCTGACCAGCAGTCGCATCACCTGCAGCATGGGCAATGCCGGAGATCCCCACGGTCAACAGCAGACTCACGATCAATTTGTTCATCAGCTAATCCAACTACGGCTAAGGGTTAAAGAGTTATGGACCGGGATCACTCGCTCATCCACTGGATGATTGCTTGGTAATCCTCGGCACTGCAGTCCATGCACAAACCACGCGGCGGCATCGCCTTGAAACCCTGGGTCACGTGTTGCACCAGCGTCTCCATACCTTTCGCCAACCTCGGCGTCCAAGCATCCTGATCGCCCTTTTTGGGCGCCATGGGTAGTTGGCCGGAATGACAGGCACCACAAACACGGTTGTACACAGCTTCCGGATCCTGTGTAGCCTGAGCGCTGTAAAGCGGCATCAAGACACCGGCAGCTAGCAGCCATTTCGTCATAAAACGACCTTTTCAGGGTTGAGAGCGTTCTGCGTTCTAGTGCGCAATCAAGGTCAATCGCTCTCGTGAACTTCATCCTACGCTGGGACAAAGCGCACACAAAATCTGCGGCATTATATACTGGCGTCACTGAAACGGAAACGACACTGCTCGCCGCGTCCATTCCCGGCGCCGCCCACATCGGAAATCCCATGCAACTCAAGAACCCCATCCTCGGCCTGTGCCAACAGTCCACCTTCATGCTCAGCGCTGCCAAAGTCGATCAATGTCCCGACGACGAAGGCTTTGAAGTGGCCTTCGCCGGGCGTTCCAACGCCGGCAAGTCCAGTGCGCTGAACACCCTGACGCACGCCAGCCTTGCGCGGACCTCGAAAACTCCGGGTCGCACGCAGCTCTTGAACTTCTTCAAGCTAGACGATGATCGTCGTCTGGTCGACCTGCCGGGTTACGGTTACGCGAAAGTGCCTATCCCGTTGAAGCTGCACTGGCAGCGTCACCTGGAAGCCTATCTGGGTGGTCGGGAGAGTTTGAAGGGTCTGATCTTGATGATGGACATCCGTCATCCAATGACCGACTTCGACCTGCTGATGCTCGACTGGGCTGTCGCCAGCGGCATGCCGATGCACATTTTGCTGACCAAAGCCGACAAGCTGACCTACGGCGCGGCGAAAAACGTCCTGCTCAAGGTTCAGGCAGACATCCGCAAGGGTTGGGGAGATGCGATCAGCATCCAGTTGTTCTCGGCGCCAAAACGCATGGGCCTAGAAGACGCCTACACTGTACTGGCAGGCTGGATGGAACTGGCGGACAAGGGCGCCGAGCTCGCGGATTAATAAACCGCGGGCAAAAAAAACCCCGGACTTCTTATGGGGAGGGGGAAGTTCCGGGGTTCAAGTTCCGGACCGCTAGGGCGGGGTCCAGATATCTGCCAACACTTAACACAACATTAGGAGCATCGAAGGGCTTCACCACCCATTCAGTAACTCTGAGTGGCGATTCAGGAGATTAGTTCATAATTTTTTAAAAAGCCTTTGGAATAGCCCCTCGAATTTTCCGAACTAAGAGCCCTTCGTCCTTTCTGCTGCGGCACTATGCCGCAGCGGAAAACGCCTTTTCACACGGCTCAGTGAGCCTCATCCCAGTTATTTCCTACGCCAACCTCGACCAACAGCGGCACATCAAGCTTCGCTGCATCGCTCATGTGCACGCGAATTTCATCACGGACCTGGTCGACCAAATCTTCACGCACTTCCAGAACCAATTCATCGTGCACCTGCAGGATGACTTTGGCGTCGAGGCCTGATGCTGTCAGCCAGCTATCCACGGCAATCATGGCTTTCTTGATGATGTCCGCCGCGGTGCCTTGCATCGGGGCGTTGATCGCCGTGCGTTCGGCACCTTTGCGCAGGGCCGGGTTTTTCGCGTTGATTTCCGGCAGGTACAAGCGACGACCGAAGATGGTTTCGACGAAACCTTGTTCGGCAGCCTGGGCACGGGTGCGCTCCATGTATTCCAGCACGCCTGGGTAACGGGCGAAGTAACGGTCGATGTAGGCCTGGGATTGCTTGCGATCAACACCAATCTGTTTGGCCAGGCCAAACGCGCTCATGCCGTAGATCAAGCCGAAGTTGATCGCCTTGGCGCTACGACGCTGATCAGTGGTGACCGCTGCCAGTTCAACGCCGAAAACTTCGGCGGCAGTGGCCTTGTGCACGTCCAGATCATTGCGGAACGCGTGCAGCAAACCTTCGTCCTTGGCCAGGTGAGCCATGATTCGCAGTTCGATTTGCGAATAGTCCGCTGCCAGCAGCTTGTAGCCTTTTGGCGCGACGAACGCCTGACGAATCCGACGCCCTTCAGCGGTGCGGATCGGAATGTTCTGCAGGTTTGGATCGCTGGACGACAAACGCCCGGTCGCCGTTACGGCTTGGTGGTAAGAGGTATGAATCCGCCCGGTGCGCGGGTTGATCTGCTCTGGCAGGCGATCGGTGTAGGTACTTTTCAGCTTGCTCATCGAGCGGTACTGCATCAGCACTTTGGGCAGCGGGAAATCCTGTTCAGCCAGTTCCGCCAGCACGGCTTCGGCGGTGGACGCCTGGCCCTTGGCGGTTTTGCTGAGGATTGGCAGGCCGAGTTTTTCGTACAGGATCACGCCCAATTGCTTCGGCGAGCCGAGGTTGAATTCTTCCCCGGCAATGGCGAACGCCTCACGCTCGAGGGCGACCATTTTCTCGCCCAGTTCGACGCTCTGAATGCCCAGCAGGTTGGCATCGACCAGCGCGCCTTGGCGTTCAATCCGTGCCAGCACCGGCACCAACGGCATTTCGATTTCGCTCACGACCTTGCTCAGGCTCGGGATGGCGTTGAGTTTTTCCAGCAGGGTTTGATGCAGGCGCAGCGTTACGTCGGCGTCTTCGGCAGCGTAAGGCCCAGCCAGTTCCAGGGATATCTGATCGAACGTCAGCTGCTTGGCGCCCTTGCCGGCGATGTCCTGAAAACTGGTAGTGGTGTGATTCAGGTACTTGAGCGCCAGGCTGTCCATGTCGTGGCGGGTCGCGGTGGAGTCCAGCACGTAGGATTCGAGCATTGTGTCGAAAGCGACGCCTTGCACGGTGATGCCGCAGCTCTGATCGCCACCGATAGCGCAGTTGGCCAGGATGTTCATGTCGAACTTGGCGTGCTGGCCAACCTTGAGTTTGCTCGGGTCTTCCAGGATCGGTTTCAGCGCGCGCAGCACGGTGTCGCGATCGAGCTGATCCGGCACGCCCATGTAGGAATGGGTCAGCGGGATGTAGGCCGCTTCGTTGGCTTGTACAGCGAAAGACAGGCCCACCAGTTGTGCCTGCTGCGCATCGATGCCGGTGGTTTCGGTGTCGAAGGCAATCAACTTGGCGTCGTTGAGCTTCTTCAGCCACAGGTCGAAATCAGCCTGGGTGAGGATGGTGGTGTACTTGAGTTCGGTATCGACGGCCGCTTCTTCAGCCACCGGAGCGGCGACTTCCTGGCCGGAACGCTTGGCGTCGCGCTGGTTCTCTTCGAACCAGCTCTTGAACTCCAGCAGGGTATAGAGCTCGGCGAGTTTGTCGTGATCCGGGTTGCCCATTTGCAGGTCGTCGAGGCCGATATCCAGCGGCACGTCGATCTTGATGGTTGCCAATTGATAGGAGAGAAACGCCATCTCCTTGTGCTCTTCGAGCTTGGCCGGCAGGGTTTTGGCCCCGCGAATCGGCAGGGTCGGGACGATGTCGAGCTGTGCATAGAGCTCGGTCAGGCCGCCGTTCACGCCGACCAACAGGCCGGAAGCGGTCTTCGGGCCAATGCCCGGAACGCCCGGAATGTTGTCGGAAGAATCGCCCATGAGTGCCAGGTAATCGATGATCTGCTCGGGAGCGACGCCGAATTTCTCCTTCACGCCCTCCACGTCCAGCGCGCTACCGGTCATGGTATTGACCAAGGTAATGTGGCCGTCGACCAGCTGCGCCATGTCCTTGTCGCCGGTGGAGATCACCACCGGGCGGTCGGCCGCCGCGCTGCTGCGGGCCAGGGTGCCGATCACATCATCGGCTTCGACGCCTTCGACGCACAACAGTGGAAAGCCCAGGGCGATCACGCTTTGGTGCAGCGGCTCGATCTGAACACGCATATCGTCGGGCATGCTCGGGCGGTTGGCCTTGTATTCGGCGTACATGTCATCGCGAAAAGTCCCACCCTTGGCGTCGAACACCACGGCGAACGGACTTTCCGGGTACTGCTTGCGCAGACTCTTGAGCATGTTCAGCACGCCTTTGACCGCACCGGTCGGCAAACCTTTGGAAGTGGTCAGCGGCGGCAGGGCGTGAAAGGCGCGGTACAGGTAAGAAGAACCGTCCACCAGGACGAGGGGGGCTTGGCTCATGAGCAGGATCAACCTTTTCGGCGGGTCCGGCGCTAGAATAGCGGGACCGTTGACGACAAAGGGACAAGGTTATCATGCGCACACTAAATCGCCTGTTGCTGGCTGGGTTGTTTGCATCCGCTCCGTTGGCCGTCATGGCGGCGGACGATGCACCGACACCGGAGCCAGAAGTCACGATCCGCACGGAAGGGGACAAAACCATCCAGGAGTACCGCCAAAACGGTTTCCTGTACGCGATCAAGGTCACGCCGAAGGGCGCGCCGCCGTATTTTCTGGTGCGCGCTGACGGGACCGATGCAAACTACATCCGCTCGGATCAGCCGGATATGCTGATTCCGTCGTGGAAGATTTTTGAGTGGAAGTAGCTTCTTAATTTCAATCGGCGCTGGCTCAAGCAGCGGCGCCCGTACTGGCAGTTCAAACATGTCTGTGTTCACCCCGCTGGCTCGGCCCGAGCTGGAAACCTTTCTCGCCCCTTACGGGCTCGGCCGCCTGCTTGATTTCCAGGGGATTGCCGCCGGTAGCGAAAACACCAATTTCTTCATCAGCCTGGAGCAGGGCGAATTTGTCCTGACCCTGATTGAGCGTGGTCCGGTTCAGGAAATGCCATTCTTCATCGAGTTGCTCGACGTGCTGCATGACGCCGACCTGCCAGTGCCTTATGCCTTGCGCACCACCGACGGCGTCGCCTTGCGCGAACTGGCCGGCAAACCTGCGCTGTTGCAGCCACGCCTGGCCGGCAAGCACATCAAGGAAGCCAATGCGCAGCATTGCGCTCAGGTGGGCGAGTTGCTCGGCCATCTGCATCTGGCGACCCAGGCCAACATGATCAAGCGCAAGACCGATCGCGGCCTGGACTGGATGCTGGAAGAGGGCACGCAGTTGCTGTCGCACCTCAATGCCGAGCAAAGCGATCTGCTGCAACGGGCTCTGGACGAAATCACACAGCAGAAGACGAAAATTCTGGCGCTGCCGCGAGCCAACATCCACGCCGACCTGTTCCGCGATAACGCGATGTTTGAAGGCACTCACCTGACCGGGTTGATCGACTTCTACAACGCCTGTTCGGGGCCGATGCTCTACGACGTGGCGATCGCCTTGAACGACTGGTGTTCGGACGAAAGCGGGTTGATCGACGGGCCGCGGGCGAGGGCATTGCTTGGCGCTTATGCAGCGCTGCGACCGTTCACGGCGGCCGAGGCGGGGTTGTGGCCGACCATGCTGCGGGTAGCGTGTGTGCGGTTCTGGCTGTCGCGGTTGATCGCCGCCGAGTCGTTTGCCGGGCAGGACGTGCTGATTCACGATCCGATGGAGTTTCAGCAGCGACTGGCGCAGCGGCAGAAGGTCAGCACGCCGCTGCCGTTCGCCCTTTAAAAGCTTCGCGAGCAAGCCCGCTCCCACAGGATTTATGCGGTCCATGTGTGAGCGGGCTTGCTCGCGAATGGGGCGCCGCAATTTTCGAATTACAACGACTCCAGGCACCCCGCCAAATCACTCCCCAATTTCTCCAGCACCTGCTCATACCCCTGAGCGGTCGCTGGCGTGTACCCGCCCAGCGCGTCCAGTTCCGCCAGCTTGACGGGCAGACCCGCCACCAGGGTTTCCGCCAGGCGCGGACGCAGAGGCGGTTCGCTGAACACGCAAGTTTTGCCAACTTCCTGCAAGCGATTGCGCATCGCCGCGACGTGCTGGGCACCGGGCTGGACCTCGGCGGCGACGCTGAATACGCCCGCGTGCTTGAGGCCGTAGGCGTCTTCGAAGTAGTCGAAGGCCTCGTGGAATACGAAGTACGGTTTGCCCGCGATGCCGGCCAGACGTGCTTTCAAGCGAAGATCCATTGCATCCAGACGCTCATCGAACGCCTTGAGGTTGCTCTGATAACGCGTGGCATTGGTCGGATCGGCTGCGCTCAGGTCTGCGGCCATTTTTGTGGCGATGACGCGGGCGTTGACCGGCGAAAGCCACAAGTGCGCGTCCAGACTGCCGGGACGGTGATCGTGATCATGCTCGTCGGCTTCTTCGGCGTGGGAGTGGCTATCTTCGGCGAAATGTCGCAGTTTCAGGCCCGGTAAATCCTGCACGGCGACGCTGGGCAGCGTACGACCATTCAGCACGCGGGGCAGGAAACCTTCCATGCCCGGACCGATCCAGTACACCAGATCCACCGATTGCACCTTCCGTACGTCGGATGGGCGCAAGGCATAGTTATGCGGGGAGGCGCCGGGCGGCAGTAAGACTTCCGGAATCGCCACACCGTCCTGCACCGCAGCGGCAATCAGCTGTAGAGGCTTGATACTGGTGAGAACTTTGACTTCGGCGTGAGCTGAACCCATCAGCAGAAAACTGGCGACAAATGCGACAAAGATAGAAAAAAGTCGGGACACGATGATCACTCGAAGAGGCGAGAACAGGTAACATAATAACGTCTCTCACAAAACTCGTCGCCGCTCATGCCTAAAACACCGATTGCCAGCCGTCCCCACGACCACTCTCATTGCGTCCATAGCGCATTGTCTGAGGCCGATGTTCTGTGCGCACGTCAAGGCCTGCGCCTGACCGCCTTGCGCCGGCGGGTGCTGGAACTGGTATGGCAAAGCCACAAACCGTTGGGTGCCTATGACATTCTCGCGGTGCTCAGCGAGCAGGACGGCCGCCGCGCGGCGCCGCCGACCGTGTACCGTGCGCTGGACTTTCTGCTGGAAAACGGCCTGGTACACCGCATCTCCTCGCTGAACGCCTTCGTCGGCTGCAATCACCCGGAACATGCCCACCAGGGCCAGTTCCTGATTTGCCGCGAATGCCACGCCGCCATTGAGCTCGAACAGAAATCCATCAGCGACGCGATCATCGGCAGCGCCAAGGATGTCGGATTTGTCGTGGAAGGCCAGACCGTTGAAGTGGTCGGCCTCTGCTCAGGTTGCCAGGGGGTTTGATGAGCAACGCGCTGATCCGCCTCGAGCAGGTTGCCGTCACCTTTGCCGGGCAAAACGTGCTGGATAACATCGAGCTGAGCGTCGAGCCCGGACAGATCGTCACCCTGATCGGCCCTAACGGTGCCGGCAAGACCACGCTGGTGCGCGCGGTACTCGGTCTGTTGAAGCCGGACAGGGGCAGCGTATGGCGCAAACCGAAGCTGCGGGTCGGTTACATGCCGCAAAAACTTCACGTCGATCCGACGCTGCCGCTGTCGGTGCTGCGTTTTTTGCGTCTGGTGCCGGGCGTGGACCGCGCCATGGCCTTGGCGGCACTCAAGGAAGTCGGCGCCGAACAGGTGATCGACAGCCCGGTGCAAAGTGTTTCCGGAGGCGAAATGCAGCGGGTGCTACTGGCCCGGGCATTGCTGCGCGAGCCGGAATTGCTGGTACTCGATGAACCTGTGCAAGGCGTCGATGTGGCCGGTCAGGCCGAGCTCTACAGCCTGATTACACGATTGCGCGACCGCCACGGTTGCGGCGTGTTGATGGTGTCCCACGACCTGCATCTGGTGATGAGCACCACCGACCAGGTGGTCTGCCTCAACCGCCACGTTTGCTGCTCGGGGCATCCCGAGCAGGTCAGCAGTGATCCGGCTTTCGTCGAGCTGTTCGGAAAGAACGCACAAAGCCTGGCGATTTATCACCACCATCACGACCACGCCCATGACCTGCATGGCTCGGTGGTCAGCGCCGCCCCGTCGGCCCCTACCCACGTTCACGGAGATAGCTGCAAGCATGGCTGATTTTCTGCTCTACGCCCTGCTTGCAGGTCTGGCCCTGGCATTGGTCGCGGGCCCGCTGGGTTCGTTCGTGGTCTGGCGGCGCATGGCCTATTTCGGCGACACCCTTTCCCATGCCGCGCTACTCGGCGTGGCGCTGGGTTTTCTGCTGGATGTCAGTCCGACCGTTGCGGTCACCGTAGGCTGCCTGCTGTTAGCGGTGTTGCTGGTGACCTTGCAACAGCGCCAACCGCTGGCGTCCGACACGCTTTTGGGAATTCTCGCACCGAGCACGCTCTCTTTGGGCTTGGTCGTACTAAGCTTCATGCACGAAGTGCGGATCGACCTGATGGCTTATCTGTTCGGCGACTTGCTGGCGATCAGCCCGACCGATCTGGCCTGGATACTCGGCGGCAGCGCGGCCGTTCTGGCCTTGCTGGTGACGTTGTGGCGGCCATTGCTGGCAATCACGGTGCATGAAGAACTGGCCAGGGTTGAAGGTCTGCCGGTGGCAGCGTTGCGCTTGACCCTGATGTTGTTGATCGCCGTGGTGATCGCTGTGGCGATGAAAATCGTCGGTGTGTTGCTGATTACGTCCTTGCTGATCATCCCGGCGGCTGCGGCACAACGTCACGCCCGGTCACCGGAGCAGATGGCACTGGGCGCGAGCCTGCTGGGCATGCTCGCGGTCTGTGGCGGGCTGTCGCTGTCGTGGTTCAAGGACACCCCGGCGGGCCCATCGATTGTGGTGACGGCCGCCGCACTGTTTCTGCTGAGTTTTGTCCTGCCCCGTCGAGGGGTGTAGACTTGCTCGTTTTTTGCGCAAATAGAGAGTCGCAGGAATGAAGCCGTTCGCCTCCCGTTATCTGCTCCTTGTTGCATTTTCGCTGCTACTGGGCGCTTGCCAAAGCACGCCACCGGCGGCCACCGAGGCTACCGGTGCACGGGCCACGGCCATCGCGCAGCTGGAACAAAGCCTCGCCAGCAGTGAGCTTGCGACTGCCGAAGATCAACTCGCCGCCTTGCAGGCCGAGTCGCCCAACGATCAATCCCTTGTGCAATACCAGCGGCAACTGGCCGAAGCCTATCTGCGCCGCAGTCAGATCGTGCTGCAAAAAGGTGATGTGAATGCTGCCGCGACGGCGCTGGCCCGGGCCCGGGCGTTGATGCCCAAGGCTCCGGCGCTGACCGGTGGGGTCAACAACGCCATCGTTAATGCCCGTAAAGCTGAGCTGGATAGAGCCGAAGCTGCGCTCATGGCTGCCGAAGCCAAGCCACAGGCCAAAGTCATTGATCCGACGGCTGAAAGCACCACGGTTGCGTTGAACCTGACTGATATGACCAAGCTTCGTCGTCAACTGGATGCGATCGCCGCCGATGTGGTGAATTACCAGTGCGATGTGAGTATTCAGGCGCCACGCACCCAGGACTTCCCTTGGTTGACCACGTTGCTGACCAAGCGAGTGAAGAAGCTCGATGCGGATTTTGACCTGAACCTGGAGAAGCAGATTCTGCGCAACGTGCCGGCGCAGATGGTTCTGAGTCCTCGCAAACCCTAAAAGCATCGCGAGCAAGC